>NZ_JALKIF010000009.1 GCF_023227715.1 Methanobacterium alcaliphilum | reverse complement strand
GAGACAGGTTTAATTATTTAAATATATCTATTAATATTTAAATAAAAAAATTATTCAATTAATCTACATCTTAATAAATTATAATAATAAATTATAATAGTTATTTTTAAAATCATGATTTATCAATTATGGGGGAAGTTAAAGTTAAATTAAGAGGAAAAACCCTTACAATAATGGCCATAATATTGCTTTCCCTTATTTTAAGCTTTTTTGTTATTTCTGAAATATTTTTCATGAATAGTGCCTCAGATACAGAGAGTCAATATGTTAATATGGTTATTAAAAATACCATGATTTCTTTAGAAAATGATCTTAATGCATTGAACAATACCGCAAATGATTGGTCTCAATATGATGCAGCATATAATTTTGTTAAAACAAATAACAGTAATTTTAAAAATCGTAGTCTTATAGACGAGACTTTTTTGAGGCTTAATATAAATTTTATAATATTTACTAATAAATCAGGAGATATTATATTTTCTAAGGCTGTGGATCTTAAAACAGAAAAGGAAATACCAATGTATCACGATCTCAAAAATGTCACGAAAAATTATATAGGGGTTCTCAATCAAAAAAACGGCGCAGAAAGTTCGGGATTTATTTATATAAATGGAAGGCCATTAATGATAGCCGCTAAACCCGTGTTGAAAAGTGATGGTGAGGGACCATCATCAGGATATTTGATCATGGGCCGGTATTTAGATACTTATACTTTAGATAGTTTACCTCCAGAATCTAAGATATATATAACTCCTATTAATTCTTCAGATAACCTTAAACTGTTAAATCAACACAATCAGACTAAATTAGGACTAAATATTTCAAATGATATAATAACTGGTTATACTATATTAAATGGGACTTCTGGCAAACCTTCACTTTTAGTGAAAATAGAAATGCCACGAAATATTTATAAGAGTTCCCAAAGAACTGTATTATTTTTAGCATTATCACTATTAATATCCGGGTTAGTTGCATCTTTTTTTGTTTATTACTACTTGGATAGAAATCTTCTACGTAGGTTAGATAAAATCACTTCAAGTGTTTTAAGGATTGGGCGTAGCAATGATTTATCAGGGAGAGTACCAATACTGGGAGATGATGAACTTGCTGAACAAGCCATATCCATTAATATGATGCTGCAGTCATTAGAAGAATCCAATCAAGAACTCAAAAAAAGTCGAGAAGGTTATAAAACTATTTTTGAAAACACAGGAACCGCAATGCTTTTAGTAGATTCTCAAATGCAAATATTATTGGCTAATACAAAATTTCAGCAGATCTTTGATATAAATATTTCAAAGAATGATTATAATTTGAAGAACTTAATGACGAAAAAAGATCATCCTAAGCTTGAAGATTACCAATTAAACCTGGAAAGCAGTATAAAGAACTTTAAAAATTATGAATTTCAGTTAATTAATAAAAATAATGAGGTAAGAGATTTCTTCGCCACATTTAGTTTTTATAAAACGTCTAATGAAGTATTGATCTCATTGATTGATATAACTGAACATAAAAAAGCAGGAAATAAAATTAGGGAGTCTTTAAAGGAAAAAGAGATTTTATTAAGGGAAATCCACCATAGAGTTAAAAATAATCTGCAAATAATATCGGTACTGTTATCTTTACAATCTGAAGAAATAGAAGATCCTGCAATTCTTGAAAAATATAAAGAAAGCGAGAATCGTATTCATTCCATGGCTTTAATACATGAGAGGATGTATCAATCTGAAGATTTATCCAGTATTGACTTTTCAGATTATGTAACCAATTTAATTGGTGATATTAGCTATGCCTATGGTTTTGATGATAAAAACCTTGAGATTGAAATGGATGTAGAAACTCATAATCTGAGTATTGAAACTGTTATGCCTCTGGGGCTTATTATAAATGAACTGGTGTCTAACAGCCTAAAATATGCTTTTAATGGCAAAAAATCTAATAAAATCAATATTATCTTTAAAAAGGAAGGGGAAAATTGTTATAGATTAGAAGTCATGGATAATGGAATAGGATTCCCTGAATCTATTGATTTTAAAAATACCAGTTCTCTTGGTATGCAGCTTGTTCAAGAGTTGGTTGAACAAATAGAAGGCAAAATTAATCTTTTAAGAGAAGAAGGAACTCATTTTATTATTCATTTCAAAGAGCCAGATTATAAAAAAAGGATTTAGTTTGGACTACGATTTTGTTTAAAAAAATAAAATTAGAGTTTATTAACTCCAAAATCCATTTACCAAACCTGTTTTTCTAAATGCATTCCAGTAAAATTTGACTGCATTCTTATTTTTCTGCATGGAAGTCCATGTCAACCAACTACTTTTGCCACTCATTTTGGGAGTGATTTCCACAAAAGCCATTCCTTTATTATCTGGATCTTCTCGTATTATTATAGTCTGTTGGATAATTATGTTCTTTTTTGTATTTTTAATATCAGTAAATTCCCATTTAGCTAATATTTTTAATTTACTGGTTCCATAAGCATAAGTTTTCCAGCTATTTACGTATTTACTGTCCCAATAGATGTTATCATATCCTGAAGAACTACTGGAATCTATTATATTAGTATTTTTGTTAGTACTTTGATGTTTGTTAGTGTAAGGTAGTGATTTTCTGGCAGATAAATCATTTGTTTGGTTAAATGAATTATTAATAGTTGAATTCGGTTTTGGTGAAACGTTATCCTTTTTTATTTTATAGTCTGAATCTGTTGCATTATTGGTCAAAATTACTGCAGAAGTTACTATGAATAGCGATATGGCAACTATTCCTACTAATAACATGTTCTTTAGAAGTTTTTTATCAATTCCCCAATCCATTATTAACAGCTCCTATTTAAAAAAAGAGTTTATGATTCGTGGAATAGATGATAAGATGGGTTCTTAGTGAAATGAAGGTGTACGGTTTAAAATGAACTACCATCTTATCATCAATTCAGGCGGTCATTCCACGATAATGTATAATGTAAAAGTTTATATATATAAATTTAACCATAAGATATAGTGAAGAAATAGATAATTTGGGAAGTTATTTATATAAAAATCAAAAAATGAGATGTTATTTTTGAAAAACAATGAGATAATGGGATTTTATTCCACCATCAAGGTCTTCACCGATATTATCATCTATTTGAATCATTTTTAAGTCTTGTTTGATAAATAATGATTCTAATTCATTTGGACTTCTCCTTACTTCTAAGCGAGGGCCGTGTTTGGCATGAATTTTCTTATAATCCATGACTGCGATTCTACCTCCTGGTTTTATAATTCTTTTAAGTTCGGATATTGCCTTTTCTGCATTTCCTTTAGCAGTAAACCCATGAAAAACATTTATCATGAGACATACATCTACAATATTATTTTTTAATGGGATATGTTCTGCAATATCTGATTGTAGGGGTATAATGTTATTTATCTGATTCTCTTTGATTTCTTTTTCCATATCTTCAATTGAAGGACCATAATTATCTACAGCATATATTAATGCATCTTTACATAGCATATTATGAGCTTGAATTGCTGTGTGCCCATCACCACACCCTGCATCCATGAAAACTTCATCACCCTCAAGATTAAGTCGCAAAATAATTTCTTTTGCATCTAAAAAAGATTCACTGGATCTACCTTGAATTCTATGTCCGTTAGTAGGGAATAAACCTGTATCATTAGACATTTTTTATCTCCATTTTTATAATCTTTAATTATAATTAATTAATTTTTTTAAATTACGAAATGAGTAAATATTCAGTTCGATTATTAATATTATCCAATCATATTTTTTAACTATTAAATATATTGTTTGTTATGTTTCAAGGTGTATAATTCCTTTTACTAAAAATTAGAAATATTTATATATATCTTACATATTATACGACTTATAATTAAATGCATTTCGAAGTTAAGAAATCATTTGATTATATGAAAATTAATTGGAGGGATTTATATAAAAAGAAACATAACAACTTCAATGTTGCTTATGGTATTATTCATGGTTTCAGCAGGGACAATAATGATAGATCCTGTATCTGCAGCTGATTGGACGGTAAATAGTGGTTCAAACAGTGCAGATATACAAGCTATAATCGATGGAGCAACTAGTGGAGACACGATTAACTTCCAAGCTGGAAATTATGATGATATCAAAGTATTAATTAACAAGACTTTGAATTTAGTTGGTAATGGTGCTGTTTTAAATAGTGTTAACAGCAATAATACTTACATTTTTAAAATAGTAGCATCTGGTGATGTTGATGCTTCAGGTACAACAGTTCAAGGTTTTGAATTTAATTTAATAAACAATACAGAAGCAAAAACTTCAGCATACGCTATTCAATTAGATCGCGTTCAAAATATTTTAATTAAAAATGTAACATCTCATGATGGTAAATCTGGAGTTTACTGTGGTAATGTAAACAATACTATTATAGAAAATTGTACTTTCACTGATGCTTATAATAAAGCTTATTCTGTGAATATAATGGGTGGAACTAACATCACAGTAATAAACAGTTCATTTACTGGAGGAATGGATGCTATATCTATGGCTTCAGGTGCTTCTCATGTGACTGTTGATGGAAACACTTTCAAAGATAATTTATACGCTGCTTTTTGGGGTGGAGGTATAGTATATATAACCTACATCAATAACTTGTTTGATAATTGGACATATGGTGGCTTAGCAATTGAAAAAGCTGCTAATTTAACAAGCATTATAAACAACACATTCATCAATGGAAACGGCGATGCTATATACATTAAAAACTCCAATGCTCACGGAGATTGGACTAATATAACTGCCATTGACATATCTGGAAATGTATTTGAAAACATCACTAACGGTGCTGCCATAGGTGTAGATAAAGAAGGAATATTCCACGGTTCAGGTACTGGAGATTCCATTAAAGGAACAAACAATACTGTAAAAAATGTTTCCAATGGTTATGTCTGTCTCTATTCCACTGGTTCAAACTTGAACTTTACTATGGATTCACACATAAACAAAGCAGATAAAACAGCAAATGTATCAATATCTAGTAGTGTTTCACCTTCTGCAATTAAAACTGGTGATAAAGTAACTTACACGGTAACTGTAAAAAACAAAGGAAATGGATCAGTTGCTAACGTTGTAGTAAATGATATCTTAAAAACTAGTTCTTACAGTAGTTATGCTACTTACATATCCCAAGGAACTTATTCCAATGGAAACTGGAATATAGGGACCTTAGATGCTGGAAATACAGTTTCACTGGTAGTCACTGCAACTGCAATACGATCCGGAGTAACCACATCTCAAGCAGCATTAACTGGTGATAACAATATCACTGCTAAATCCACAAGCTTAAGCAAAACCATTAATAAATACATTAAATTATCTTATAAAAACATAATCAGTGCTAGTAAAGTTAAAAAAGATAAATATGTCTACTTAGCTACCCAAGTCACTAATTATGGTAAAGATAAATCTGGTACAGTGAAAATTAAAATTACTTTACCTAAAGGCATGAAACTGGTAGGTATAAACTATCCATCAGTGTACAATAAGAACACTAAAACTTGGACTGTTTATGTTCCTGCGGGTAAAACCTATAAATTACAGGTAAAAGCTAAAATGTCTACCACTGGAACCAAAAAAGTGACCTTTAATATCAATGGTAAAAACTACTACAAGTACATTAAAGGATACTAATCTTTAAAAAAGTCTTCTTTTAAAAGGAGACTTACTATTTTTTATTTTTTCTATTAACTAAAATATTATATGCAATAGGGAGGTATTTTTATAAAGTCTAATAAACTTATTTTCTTGTCTGTTTTTTTATTAGGGTTGATATCTATGGGATTAACTGTTTCAGAGCCAGTCACTGCAGCAACTGTGTGGACCATTAATGAAACAGATGATGGCATGAATACTAATACACATATTCAATCTATTATTGATAATGCACAAGCAGGAGACACCATACTATTCACGGGGCCACAATACACCCACATCCACCTTTCAATAAACAAACCTTTGAATATAATCAGTACAGTAGGTACTCAAATTTATTCCTGCCCAATGGAAATACCTGTTGGTGCTGACGATTACACTGCATTTGTCATTTATAACGGCGCATCTGGAACTAATATTTCCGGATTTAAAATAAATAATAACGACCAAGGATATGGTATAACTATCAGTAACACTACCCAAATAAATGTCTTTAATAATAGTATCAGCACTGCAAAGGGGATAGGAGTAAATATTATTGATAGTAATGGGATAAAGGTAAAAAACAATACCTTGTTAAATTCCAATTCTGGAATTAGATTAACCAATTCTAATTTAACGAATATCTTGAATAATATAATTACTAATAATAATGAAGATGGAATACTATTTGGAAAAAATGTTTCTCATACTTTAATAGAAGAGAACAATATCAGTTCCAATTTATTTATTGGTATAAACCTTTTAGAATCATGTAATAATACCACTATAAAAAATAACTACATTTCTCTTAATTATAATAGGGGTAATGATGAAGGCCGTGGAATATACATCAATACATTAATCAATGGCCTAAACATTACGGGTAATTTCATTTATAAAAATGGAGATATGGGTATTTATGATGATATTGGAACCACACCTGACGGGTTTACTTTCACAGAAGATACGCAAAACATTGAAAACAATTACATAAATGGTCACACATTTAGAGATGTTGTAAGATATGTGAATGAAAGTGGAGATGCTGTAAGAAAAGAATTATGGTTAAAAGATAACTGTTTTGGCGGAGCTCAGAATCTTTGCCCTTCAGCTCACATTTTAAGTGAAGCTACCATGAGTACCGTTTCTCAAATTTCCCCTGGAAAATATAGTATATCTTTTATTGATACAACAACAGGAAATATTTGCACGGGATTCAATTCATTTTATGTAAACTTCTTCTTAAACAAGAATAACACTAATAAAGGTGGAGCCGATACTGGTGACGTATGGCAGGAAATTTTAGTTAAAAATGGAACTGCAATAGTTGATTTCAGTAAATACACTTACAAAAATACCAACAACACCATTTTTGCTGTAGCCCCCTACACTGCATTCAATTCAGCCTTAAAAAGATCTTATAATATTAGTGATTCAGATATTCCCACTAAATTAAACCTTTCAACTTCTACCACTATAACTCCATCTACTTTTAAGAATGGGGATAGTGTGGTTTATAAGGTGACTGTAAAAAATAGCAACAGTAGAAATGCCGCAGGAGTCAAGGTCAGTAATATTTTATCTTCCACATATTTCACTAGCAGTGCTAAGCCTGCAAGAGGAACTTACTCTAATGGAGTATGGAATATCGGAACATTAAAAGCGGGGGAAACTTTGAGCCTTTCAATCAGTGCCAAAGCAATAAGATCTGGAATCACGACATCAAGACCAACAGTTACAGGGACCAACATAAACAATCTTTATTCAAACACAATCCAGAAAAATATCGCTAAATACATTAAATTAACCTATAAGAATTCAGCTAGTTCTTATAAGATTAAAAGAGGTAAATATGTATATTTGGCTACTCAAGTCATTAATTCTGGAAAAGACAAATCTGGAGCTGTAAAGATTAAGATTACTCTTCCAAAGGGCATGAAACTAGCGGGTACAAATTATTTATCCTACTACAATAAAAATACTAAAACTTGGACTGTTTATGTGCCTGCTGGAAAATCTTATAAATTGCAGGTCAAAGCTAAGGTCACAACCAAAGGAACTAAAAAAATAACCTTCAATATCAATGGTAAAAATTATTACAAATATATTAAAGGTTATTAGAAAAAAATAGTCTTTATGACTATTTCTTTTTTTATTTTTCACCAAATCAGTAATTTATATTTTAATTTTATTTTTATTAATAACATAATTCAAATAACTTGTATCAATTAAGTCATAATGATATGTATTTATACATAAGTCGATAAAAATACCAACAACTCATAGTTTATGGCTAATAATTATGGGCGATTTATATTTGTAATTAACTGGAAGGAGGTGAAAAGATAATCAAAAATTCACAATTAAAAATTATCATCGCATTTGCTTTAATTTGTGTAACTCTACCTATTTTACAACCAGTATCTGCAGCTACAATCAATGTAAACAGTGCATCCAGTTATGATACTAGTATACTGTCCTTAAATCAACAATTACAGAAAATTATAGATTCTGCTAAAAGTGGGGACACCATTCAATTCATGGGAACTTACTATAATAACATTACTTTGGTGATAAACAAGTCACTAAACATAGTCAGTAAAGTAAAAACTCTGATTATAGGGTCTTCAGATTCCAATCCCATATTTTTAATCAATGGAAGTAAAAGTTCAGGAACTAACATATCTGGTTTTAATTTCCAAAGCAAAAATGGGGATGGGATAGTTATTCAAAACACTTCTAAAATTTCAGTTTCAAAAAATAATATGACTAAAATAAATGGAACTGCAATAAAAGTCAATCAAAGTTCTAATGTTAATATTTACAGTAATAAAATAAATAATTCTAAAGCAGGTTTATCTGTAAATAACAGTAAAAACACGAATATTAATAGTAATTCAATTAAAAGCAATGAAAATAATGGAGCAACTATAGAAAAAAGTCAGAATATAACATTGAGTAAAAATCAGTTATCTTCTAATGGCAAAAATGGTGTTTCTATTTCCAACAGTAAAGAAATCATTCTAGACCAAAATTCTATTGAAGATAATGGGCAAAATGGAGTAAATTTAAAAAACACCAGTAAAGTGAGAATCAATAAAAATAAAATTAACAAAAACAAAATGCATGGTATTTACTTTGATGAAAAAGTAACAAATACTAGAATCACTACAAATAACATTACAAATAACAAAAAAGCAGGTATTGCACTTGATAAATCCGGATCAAATACTTATATAAATGGTAATATTATAAATCATAATTTAATTGGGATTAATGTAAATAGTGGTAGTTATAATTTGACTATAACTCAAAATATTATTACTAACAGTACTTGTTCCGATGATGACGGTGCATCTGGTGTCGGTATAAATTTTGGTCAAAACTACGAATACTCTTCTAAATTCAATGTAAATTATAATGCTATTTATGGTAATGAAAGAAGAGAAGTGGAGATTCATGATACTGATGAAACAGTTGTTTTTGGCGGTAATTGGTATGGCCACAGCTCACAATCTATGTGTAATTTCTGTCCTAAATTGCAAACAAGGTTAATAACCATGCAATTAGTCCAAACGGGACATAATACTTTGAGTATAATATTCTATGATGGAAATAAAATCGCATCATTACTCCCTTCATTGACAGGTAACTTTAATATTAATGGGCATGTCTATCGAGCTATCTCTGTCAATGGCGTAATGACTATAAAACTCAATAAAGATGATTTAAAATATTTTAATACTGCAACAGCTGGGGTAAGTTTTGAAAAATTAAGGATTACTTTTTCAGAAAGTTATTATGACTCTGATGAAGATGATAAAATAGCAGGTGGAAATAAAGAATGGACCAATATGAATTCTGGTGATCAAGATAATGAAGCTGGAAATGGGGGTGGCACTGGTTCAAGTGGATCTGGTTCTACTTCTTCTTCGGGGGATGGTTCAAGTTTTGCTGGATTAACCTCTTCTGCAGATACTGGTGGGTCTTCAGCAGGATCTGATGGAACTTCAGGAAATGATCAAAGCCAAAATAACCAAGCCGTGCTACTTGATGAAGTAACTAAAAACCCTAACTTGAAAGCGATACTAGCGATAATTGCTCTTGTTATTGTGGTTATGGTTGCATATTACTGGAAAGATATCAGCAAAATGCTTAAAAAATAATTATTTTAACTTTTTTTTATTTCTTTTTTTAATCGATTAACTTAATTGAACTTTTTAATTGTTTTATTTCAAGGAGTATTATTATTCGCACCGACATGTTTAAATATCCATTTCGGTATATTATACATTTAAGTATGGAAAAAGGAACTTTTATTAAATCTTCACTATCAGTGGAACCAAATAAAAACAATGGAAAGTACACTAATTTCAGTTAGGGATGTTGAAGATGAGCGAAATAATATGGGAATTTTTAATTATATCTGTTATAACATTGTTGGCCATAAATATTGGCCTTGCAATGGGTCTCTCTAGAATTGAAAAAAAGAAAGCATTGGTTATCTCAATTACTTATTGCTTATTTATTTTCTTAAGTCTAATTTTGACCTGTATCATTTTACAATACGTCAATTTATTATACCCTTTGATGAGCAATTATATTTCCATTATAATGGCCTTAATTGGTTTTTTACTTATTATAGGTGCTATTTTAACAATTAGTGGATGGAAAAAGAATAAAAAAGAATATACAAATTTAAAGTCACCAGCCATTGTATTTTCTTTTGTTTGTTGTTTTTTGGGAATTATTTCCAATTTCATTTTATTAAGTAAAAGCACAATTTTTTCATCTTTTGAGGCGAAGTTGTATATTTTAGGGCCTCTTTTGATTGTTATAATTATATTCTTTTTATTTTCTAAGTTTTTAAGAAAAGCTGAAAGTCCTTATCCATTAGTAATTGCAAATTATATGACTTTAAATGGTTTATTCTTTATAATTGCAGCGATATTCATACCTAATATCAATTCACTATCAAATGTTCAAACAAATCCTCTGGTTATTAAATCGACATCATCATTATTCTTTTTGTTTATAGCCGGAATTGGAATATTACTGCTTGGAGTTTTTTTACATAACAGATCAATGCAGGATAAACATGAAAAATATAATATAGCAGATTCTGAGGATACAATAAAGGAAAATCAGTAAAATTAGGAGATTAACATGATAATTTTTGGAAGCGAAGTTTTAAGCAATTTACTCTATTTAATAGCTCAAAGTTTACTTATCCCGGTAATAGTTGTCCTTTTAATATTCATTATATATGCTGTGTTGAGTTTGGGTGGGTTTATTACTGAAAGATTTGCCAGAACAAAATTTGATGTAGATAAAATAGAGCAACTTATAAGAAACATTTCAAATTCGTCTAATCCTCAGGAAATGAAAGAGAAAGTGGACGAAAGTGATCTATCAGCCAATCAAAAAATTGTTTTGATAAAAATCATTTCTAATTATGATATTGGGCCAAAATCAAGAAGTGCATTGGCCACTAAATTAATTGAAGAAGAAGAACTTAATTTTGCATCTAAAACCCAAAAAACAGATATACTTGTTAGATTAGGCCCTACAATGGGATTAATGGGAACTTTAATTCCTTTAGGGCCTGGTCTCTCAGCTCTAGGTGCAGGGGACATCACGGCACTTGCACAATCATTGACAATTGCTTTTGATACAACGGTAACTGGCTTAGCAGCAGGTTCAATAGGATTTATGGTATCAAGGTACAGGAAGAAGTGGTATGCAGATGATCTATCAATCTTAGAAGCCATAGTTGAGTCGACTCTGGAATCTCTGGATAATTATAACAATGGTAATTAATTTGCGGATGGATGTGAAAGTAAATGTCTAAAAAGAAAAGAAAGTTTCTTGATGTAGATGAAGAAGACCCTACATCGGGGATAATTAATTTAACAGATTGTATGCTAGTTTTAGCAGTTGGATTTTTAGTATTTGCAGTTATGGCTTTAAGTAGTAACCCTTCATTATTATCTGAATCTACAACATCTTCCCAAAATACGGTTTCAGTTACCACAGGTGAAACAATTAATGACACTCCTGAAAATGGTTCTGGTTCTGGTGAAGGTTATCAAGAAATGGGGACTGTGTATAAAGACCCCGAGACTGGAAAACTTATAATGGTTAAATAGCAGTCAAATAAACGATAAAATTTATTTATATTTTATAAACGAATGAATAAGAAAATTGAGTGGTATTATGGTTGAAAAAGAACATTTAAATGTTATAAAAGAGCCTATGGATGAAATAAATTGGGCTGAACAATGGAAAAAAGAATTAATGGATTTACCTTCAGACAATAAAAAGAAAGATTGGAATAAAATCGCAAAAAAATTTAAAAAATGGACTGAAAAGGATGATTATCCGCAAAGGGTTCTGAACAAAATAGAAACTGAAAAAGATTATTCAGTTCTGGATGTAGGGTGTGGTAATGGTATAATTACTATACCTTTAGCAAAAAAGGTATCCAATGTTACATGTGTTGACATATCCAGTGAAATGCTTGATATTTTAAAAGAAAATGCTCAAAAAGAAGGAATTGAAAATTTAACATTTCTAAAAGAAGATTTGGCTGAAATATCATTAGAAAGTGTTGGTAAACATGATGTAATAGTTGCTTCCAGGTGTCTTAATGGCGTACACGAAATTGGGAATGTGTTAAAAGAGTTTAATAAGATTGGTAAATATGTTTATCTCACTGTCTGGGGGCCTAACAGTAGGAAATTTGAGGATGAAGCATGCAAGCTTTTAAAAAAGGAGAATCCTAATTTTCCAAGTTATATCTACATTTATAATATGCTTTATCAAATGGGGATTGCAGCCAACGTAGAGAAACTAGAATTTGCATCCAATAGTTCATACTCTGATATTGATGAGGCCTTGGACAACTACAAATGGAAAATGGGTGATTTAAATCCAGAAGAAGAAGAGATTTTAAAAGATCACTTAAAAACCATCTTGGTTACTAGAGAAGATGGAAGGCTGGAAAATCCCCATGAACAAAAAGAATGGATCCTCATTTGGTGGAAAAGTGATGAAGAATCCGCAGCTTAAATGATTTAATGTGATTAAATGAATAAAAATTATCTGATTTTAATTGTAGCAGTTGCATTAATATTAAGTTCAACTGGAGGATACTACCTCACACAAGATGGTGGCCTATTAGGGAAAGGTAATGTTACTATAACCGACATGGCTGATAGGAATTTAACAATCCCATCTCCAGTTACTAAAACATTGTCTACATCCCCTACTACTACTGTCCTAGTATATATGTTAGCCCCAGATAAGCTTCTGGCATTTAACTATGAAATGGATGGTTATGAATTAGAATATGTACCAGACCAGTATAGGGGTTTATCCTCAGTGGGTGGATGGTTTGGATCACAATCAGGCAGTTATGAAGAATTCATAGCCATGGAACCTGATGTAGTATTTGATAGTGTAACTCCTTCTAATTCAACTTCATACCACACATCCACTATTTCTGTTCTAAATGAAAGGCAGCAAAAATTTGGTTCAATACCTGTAGTGGGTGTATTAGATACCAGTAATATAACAACACTTAATCCATCTATTAAATTCTTAGGTACTGTATTACAGGCAGATGATCAAGCAACTAAACTTGTAAATTTCAATGATAAAGTTCAAAAAGAAGTAAAATCTGTAGTATCTCAAATACCAGATAATGAAAAGGTAAAAGTTTACTATGCAGAAGATGTTGATGGACTTAAAACAGATCCAGCAGGTTCTGTTCATGGACAACTTATTGATTTCTGTGGTGGTAAAAATGTGGCAGATATTCAAATTAAAGGAGGTGCAGGTGAAACTGATGTATCCCTGGAGCAAGTTTTAAAATGGGATCCTGAAGTTATTATCACTACTGACCCGACTTTCTTTAAGAATGTCTATAACAATCCCGATTGGAAAAGTGTTAGTGCAGTTAAAAATAATAGAGTTTACCTTTCACCACAATCCCCATTTAAATGGTTTGATAGGCCAACTGGTGGGAATATGATAATGGGAATTCCTTGGGTTGCAAAAATACTCTACCCTGATAAATTCAAAAATATGGACTTGAATAGTCTTGTAAAAGAATTTTATAACGACTTTTATCACTACCAGTTAAGTGATGATCAGGTAAAAAATCTTTTAAGAAACACAGGGATGCAGATCTAAAGTTCGAATATATTCAAATCAGAAAATTAGGAATTAAAATGAGTGTATGATCATGCCGGATGGAATAAACAATCTAAAAAAGAGATTATCTTTAAATTATAATACTAGAAGATGGTCAGTTAATTTGATTCTAATCACTCTCCCAATACTCCTATTTTTCGTTTCTTTTCTCATTGGGAGATATCCTTTAACGCCTGTTGAAGTTATTTTAACTATTCTTGCTAAAGTGTATCCTGCTTTACAGGTTTCTCCCACAGCTACAACTATTGTATGGGATATAAGATTACCAAGGATAGTTGCTGCAATATTAGTAGGTGCAGCTTTATCTGTAGCAGGAGCATCATTTCAAGGGACATTTAAAAACCCACTGGTTTCTCCAGATATTTTAGGTGTATCTTCAGGAGCTGGGTTTGGGGCTTCCATAGCTATATTATTAGTAGGCATACCCCTTATAACCCAAGTATCAGCTTTTGTCTGGGGCCTTATTGCAGTGTGTGTCACATATGCTCTGGCCAGATCCATTAGAAGTTCGGAGATACTAATAATGGTTTTAAGTGGTATGGGTGTTGGATCACTATTTACTGCATTAATATCCCTATGTAAATATATGGCTGATCCTTTTGAAAAACTACCTCAAATTGTCTACTGGTTGATGGGAAGTTTAGCCTCGGTGAATAATCACGAGGTTTTACTGGCATCTATACCTATTATATTAGGAATAAGTTTTTTATTTATCCTTCGATGGAAATTAAATATTTTAGCAATGGGTGATGAGGAATCTAAATCTTTAGGTGTTGATACTGGTAAATTACGTTTTATAATTATATTGTGCTGTACTATGATAACTGCAGCTGCAGTATCTATTAGTGGTATTATAGGGTGGGTAGGTTTAATTATTCCACATATAAGCCGCATGCTTGTGGGTCCAGATCATAAAAACTTATTGCCTGCCACCATCTGTTTGGGTGCTTCTTTTTTATTATTGATTGATAATATTTCAAGAACAATACTCATTACAGAAGTTCCTATAGGTATTCTAACAGCAATAATTGGAGCCCCATTTTTCTTATACTTACTTAGAAGAGGATACAATCAATGGACATGAATGATTAGGAGAGTGAATATTTGAGTATATTAGAAATAAAGAATGCTACATTCTCTTATGATGATGTAGAAAATACATTTGAAGATATCAATCTGAGTGTAGATAAGGGGGATGTGGTTTGTATACTGGGACCTAATGGCTGTGGTAAAACCACTCTTATTAAATGTTTAAATAAATTACTTGATCTTAAAGATGGGGCTGTTTATATCCATGGAGAAGACGTCAAAAACATTGATCAGCGAAGAATTGCCCAGAATATTGGTTATATTCCTCAAAGTCATGTTTCAACATTTGCTTTTTCTGTACTGGACGTTGTCCTTATGGGTAGAGCCCCTCATCTAGATTTCCTGGAATCACCCACTGAAGAAGACTATGAGATAGCAGAAGCTGCTTTAGAGAAGTTTGGAATAAATGATATCAAAGAAAAACCTTACACTTCTTTAAGTGGCGGGGAACAGCAACTGGTATTTTTCGCAAGGGTCATTACTCAGCAGCCAAATATATTGATATTGGATGAGCCTACATCTCATCTTGATTTTGGAAATCAACTGAAAACACTTGATGTTATTTCTAAATTAGCCTCTGATGGTCTTTCAGTAATAATGACATCCCATTACCCGGATCATGCTTTCATATCCTCCAATAAAGTGGCTATAATGAAAGATCGTAACTTCCTGGATATTGGAACACCAGATGATATCATAACTCGTGAAAATATGGAAAAAGTATACGGTATCAATGTGAAAATCGTTGATGTAGGGGACAATAGGAAGGTTTGCGTTCCTTTAAAAAGTGTTGAAGATAGTTAAAACATTAATCTAGATTTTTCTATTCAAAACTGAATTTTAAAGATTTTACGTGATAATATGAGTGCATATAAAGAATTACTTAAAAAAGCAGGAGAATTCCATGGAGAAATCTGTGGTGGAATAGTCATGGGTACTAAATTAGCAATTTATGGTATGGAATCAATGGGAATGGAACCGGGCAAAAAAGATAAAAATTTGATAGTTTTTACAGAAATTGATCGTTGTATGTCTGATGCTGTTTTAGCAGTTACAAGAACATCAGTGGGTAAAAAATCATTAAAACCTGTTGGTTATGGTAAATTTGCTGCAACTTTTGTTAATATAGAAACGGAAAAAGCCATTCGTTTAGTTGATTTGGAAGTTAATAAAAAAGGTGAAAAATCGTACTCTGAGCAAGAATCTATTGAGGATATGATTGAACGGATTAACAAAACCCCTGCTGAAGAAATATTTAAACTTCAAAAAGTATCAGTTAAAATTGATGAAAACTATTTACCTGGAAAACCCCGTGAAAAAGCAGTTTGTAAGAGTTGTGGGGAATTAATAATGGATGGAAAACATCATTTAAAAGGTGGAAATGCATACTGCACATCTTGTTTTAATGGTTCTTATTACGCTCTTTTAGATGAATAAAATATTAAGAAGGTTATTAAAATGTTTGTAGCTTTTAAAAAAGATGATGGTGATGAAAAAGATAAACAAATCACATTTAAATTACCTTTAGAAATGTATGATGACTTAATTATTTTGGCATCAAAAAAAGGAGATCTTCCCATGGGACAAGTCATACGTTTTGCAGTGGAAGATTATATATCAAAAGCTAAATTGAAGGGATGGCTTTAATATGTTTTTTAATACAATATTCTTTTTATAATCCAAAAGCTTAGTTTCTTGTATTGGGCTAAATTATTTCTTATTTTACCATATCCGTTGATTAATACTTACTATAAACTAGCTGAAAAATTTAGAATTCATATTGAAGTCCACATTGGATATTCATATTTGGTAATATGGTTACTTAAAAGAATATTTATGGATAATAGACTAATTAAGATTATACTTAAATCCAATTATTGAGATGCATAAGTTTAATTTATATATTATTGTATTATACTGAACGACATAATATTCCTCATAAATAGTGGTTTTAGATGAAGTTTATGAAGTTTGACGAACCAGTTTTTAATTTGAACGATAAAAATTTAACCATCCGAAAAGGCGTGAAGTGGTTTACTAAAGAAGGTTGTTTTGAGGTACAAGATTTAGATGGTAATGTTCTGGCCATAGCAGAAATAATTACCACAAGACATTCAAGGTTGCCTTTTATTCCATTTAAAATGTTGAATTATGAACATTTAAGAGATTGTCGAAGTTATGATGGTTTGATACGAAAATTAAAAAAATATTATGGCGAATTTGATGAGAACAGGGAATTTTTTACTTTAATCTTTTTTAAAATAATTAAAGTACTATCTGACAAGCAGGATCTGGAAGAAATAAATAAAAAGGATTTATGTGATATTTGTCGATCTGATGAATCTTGTGGTATTCAGGGACTTGCAGGTAAACAGGATGAATGTAACTATTTTTTGAAAAAGTAAGTTTTTGATTTGATATTCATTGTGTTTTCTCTATATCAAAGCGCCTCTTTTTATTTATATAGATATAGACTTGATATATTCATTTTTCCTTAAAATTAATCCACATCATTTTACTTGACTGCTTGTTGTATTATTAAACCGGCCGATGTAGATATGGGCTTAATTAACACACCTAACTTCTTTTAAAATAATGGCTAAACTTTCATCAATTTCTCTATTTAAAACTTATTTCATGTTTGTTTTAAAGAATATAATATCGAACATTTTTTATAGGTTAGCTTTTAATTCTAATTAAAGACACTAAAATTATCATACCTCAATGGAGGATAATTTCTATGGATGACATATATGAACGTTCACTTGCTGGTGATATAACAAAAAAAGATGCATTGATGCTAATTGAATCAAATCCGTTCCAACTATTCGATGTTGCAGATAAATTACGCAAAGAAATAGTGGGTGATGAAGTAACCTTTGTTGTCAACAGAAACATAGACATAACAGACCAGTGTATGATCAAATGTGAATTTTGCTCATTTAGAAATAGTATTGGGTATGAGATGAACATTGATGAAATCTTAGAAAGTGTCAAAGAAGCCAAAGAATTTGGTGCCTCTGAAATATGCTTGTTTGGAGGTATCATGCCCCATATGACAGTTGAATATTTCTGTGAAATTATCAGTGGCATTAAAAATAACTTTGATATTGAACTGCACACTCTTTCACCAGTAGAAGTATTCCATGCTGCTAAGGCTTCAAACATGAGTACTCGAGATGCACTAAAAGCATTTAAAAAAGCAGGTTTAGGAACCATGACTGGTGCATCTGCTGAAATTCTTGTGGACTCTGTAAGGGCCCAAATATGTCCTAAAAAAGTTTCAACTGACGAATGGGTTCAGATTATAACTGAGGCACATGAGGTTGGGATAAAAACTACATCCACTATTATGTATGGTACAGTGGAAACATGGGAAGATCGAATTGATCACTTGATGATATTAAGAGATATCCAGCGTAAAACTGGTGGATTCACTGAACTGGTCCCTATGACATTTTTAAGTGATAATAATAAAGCAGGCCAAAAAACTTCGGGAGTAAGTGGTATGGAAGATTTAAAACTACATGCAATGGCCCGTATAATCTTAGGTAGAGATATTCCAAATATACAAGCCTCATGGATAAAAATAGGTACTCGTATGGCTCAAGTAGCATTAAATTGTGGGGCCAATGATTTAGGTGGTACTATGATGGAAGATAAGATATCTATAGCGGCTGGCGCATCTCATGGTGAACATTTACCGCGTGAGGGAATGATAGATATTATTAAAGGCATTGACCGTATTCCTGTTGAGAGAAATACGCTTTATGAACGGGTTTAATTGATTAAAATACTTTTTTATTTTTTAGTGGATAAATTAAAACTAAATGAGAGATAAATAATTTTACCATGTCATTTAATGTTCCTTCAAGTTCTAATCCTCATGATAAGTGTGCTTTAGAATATGATGATCTAGTAATAGAAACAGAATCCCATGCTCATGAGATTATATTTGGATTGACTTTTGAATATACCAATCCTGGAGATAAATTACTTGATTTAGGTATAGGGACGGGTATAAGTTCATTTCTTTTTAAAAAAGCAGGTTTAGAAATATGGGGTATTGATAACTCTATTAAAATGTTAGAAATTTGTGAAAAAAAGGCCATTGCTTCTGATTTAAAGTTATTTGATTTAAAAAATGAAAAACTGCCTTATATTAATGAATTTGAACACGTAATAGCCGTTGGATTGTTTCATTTTTTTGAAGATCTTGATAATTTTTTTGCTGAAGCGAAAAGAATAATTAAGTCGGGCGGAACTTTCAGCTTCACCATTAAATTTTCCCCATCTGGAATTTCGCATATAAAAAATATAGAATATGAAACAGATGTCTTTGGTCATGACTATGAATATTTAAATAATCTTTACAAAAAATACAGCTTTAAACTTTTAAAAAAAGCTCAGTTTTTAAGTTTTAATGATACTTCTAAAAACGAACAATTTCTTTTTGAAGCTTATGTATTGATAGCAGAATAATTTAAGCAATAAAATGTTTTCATTTTAAAAAAATAATTTTCCAAGAATATTGGGCTGTTTAAAAACGATAAATTATGGTGAAAAAGTGAAAGAAGAAAAACAAAGACCATACCAGTTCACAGAAGCGGTTAGCTCAGAATTAACTTCAGCATTTGAAAATTTAGCATCAGAAATTATGAAAGATGGAGCATTATCTTTTAAAGATAAATCTCTAATTGGTCTGGCGTGTGCAGTGGCTATTAACTGTGAGCATTGTGTAAAAGCACACAAAAAACAAGCTTTATTAAAAGGAGCTACGAAGGATCAAATCTTAGAAGCCGCAGCTATTGGAGCTCAGGTAAGATTAGGATCTGGTTTAACATTCGCTTCTTTTGTGCTGGATGATTAAAAATTCATTTTTGACAATTAATTATCCTTAATTTCTTTAAATTTCACACGATTCTCATTATTAATCCACAACTACCTAGTAAAATATTATCAGGATTTATCTTTTAGGTTAAGATCATTATATGGGTAGATATGGATTAAATAACAATATTCATGTGTTGTAGAATGCTGGCCATAAAAGATAATTATTGTGGGGTAATTTCTTACTGGTGAAATGTAAAAGCAATGTAAGTCTTCAATATCAACAAGTTACGCTCCAAAAGAAATCAAAGTGATAGTAGAAAGAAATAATTTAAAGACTTGGAAAGTAAGCTTTGATTTAATGAGCATATTTATAGAAATTTATTGATTATTAATGAGATCTTGGCTTATCTGCATAAATGAGATTGCCGCCACATCCACAAAATTTTGGATCATCTGGGCTTAAAGGATGATCCAGTTTATAATACACCGGACAGCTATCACAAAGCAAGTAACCAAAATTTCCAGATGAGTTTCGGTTGAAATTGCCCATATTATGATTAAATTGATTCATATTGACTCCGTATATTTTACCCATCATCTTATTCATGGTTTTCTCCCGATACTTTTTAGAAATAGCTGATTTTATAAGAACCTGGGATCCTTTAACGATTTTTTTTGCCAGTTTTATTCTGCTTTGTGTTTTAGAAGGTAACTGTCTACCACACTGTGAACACTGGGTAGTAAATGGCCTGTTTTGGGCTCCACAATAAGGGCATCTTTTAGGGTTTAAGTTTATTTTTGCCATGGTATCCACCATAGATATATTTAAATTAAAATTTAATTCATTATCCAAATACCAAAAAATCAAAATCCTGAGTTTGTTTTATGGAGTAATGATGGTCTATATCCTATATTAATTTAATGGATTTCATTTAATTAGGGGTTAATTATTAAATCTATTGCTATTTTTAGTTAATTTTATAGTTTTTTAATAAAAAGTTTATTAGATAATATATATCAAAGAGTTGCTAAAACTTGAAATTTTTTTTTTATTAGTTATATTTGGGGTTAATATATGTGCCACCGTATTGTTTTGCAACAGTAACTACAACCAGTTATAGTAAATCTAGCTACGTTTTTAATGGAAATTCTATATTTGAAGATGGATTAAATTATCAAGTAAGATGATATATAAAAATCATATATATTCAGTGATTGTTGTTAAATTATGATTTCATATACATGAAGCCGAAATATTATGCTAAAAATGCATATAAATCTACGAGAAATTAAAAAACTTATTCTAATAACTTCTATGGTACAAAATTACTAAAAGTTTCAATCAGGTGATAAAACAAAAATCACTATAAAAAAAGAATTATAGTTTTTAATTGATCAGTTATAATGTTTAATAAGAGTTGAGTAACCATGAATAAGAATCCCGAATGGTATTTTAATGAAAAACAGATTGGTGTTGATTATATGAACTCCAAGATTGCCCAGGAATATAATAATCAACACGAAAGTTTTAGAAATTTTAAAGAAGAATCAGAAAAGATTGTCAGTGAATTAGGAATAAATCCAGATGATACCGTCGTAGATTTTGGCTGTGGAACTGGCGGAATATCCCTTAATCTGGCAAAATACTGTAAAAAAGTTATATGTGTTGATATTTCTAGTTCTATGCTTGAAATATTAAAAAATAATGCTAAAAATGAAAATATTAATAATATTGAAACTCACTGTGCAGGTTTTTTAAGTTATAAACATCAAGGAGCAAAGGTCAATAAAATTATTTCTATTTTCTCTATGCATCATCTCCCTGATTTCTGGAAATCGGTTGCACTTTTAAAGATGAATAAAATATTAAAAAAAGGTGGTAAGCTTTATTTATTTGATGTGGCATTCACTTTTGAAGTAGAAAACTACGAACATAATATTGGGGATTTTATAGATACTATGCAAAAGAATGCCGGGAATGATATGGCGAAAGAGACAATAATCCATATTAAAGAAGAATATAGTACATATAATTGGATTATGACTAGTTTAATCGAAAAATCAGGTTTTTTTATTGATTCTAAAAAAATTGAATCTGAAAATATTGTATGTTATATTTGCACCGTACTTTAGGATAATTCAGATTAAAACTTTTTTAAATAAGACTATACTATTCTAATTCTTTAAATGTAATTTTAAATGTAGTTCCAGGAGTTTTTTTAAGGATAATAGTTCCTCTCAATTGATCAACAAGATTATTGACAATTTTAAAACCATGAGAATCTGCAGTATCCAGATTGAAATTTTTGCCTAATCCTTGACCATTATCACTGATTATTAATATATATTTATCCATTTTTTTTTTAAAATAAACATAAATCTCCCCCTTTTCTTTCGGGCATGTATGTTTTAAACAGTTGGAAACCAGTTCATTAATTATAAGTCCACAAGGTACTGCAGTTTCTAAATTAAACCATATGTCTTCTGATTCAATTATTAATTTAATGTTTTCGTTAGGAATATTATATGACTTGAATAAATCCCGGACCATTTTTTCAAGGTAATCGTCAAATTTTATAAATGTAAAAGCCTTAGATTGATATAGTTTTTCATGGATCATGGCCATGGCCATTACCCTGTTTTGACATTCTTTTAAAATATCCAAATTATTTTCATTATCCTCTTTGGTAAACTGTGTTTGAAGATTTAGCAAACTGGAAATAATTTGCATATTATTCATTACTCTGTGATGAATTTCGCTTAAAATATTTTCTTTCTCATTGAAAGATGCTTTAATTTCTTCTTCTGTCACTCTGCGCTGGTTTATATCATTGCAGATAATAAGGATATTATCAATATCATTTTCTCGTTTTACATAGGATAATAGTATTTCAATCCAACGTAAATTCCCATTTTTATCTATCACTGGAGCTTCATAAGGAGATAAATCGCCATGATTTAATAGATGGGAAACCTTTTCATAGTGAAATAATAGATCGTCCTTTGGAATAAAATCCAGTTCCATGAAATTTTTACCAATTAAATCTTCTTTATATGCTCCAAAGACCTTTTCTGTGGCTTGATTAACATCTTGAATTATACCATCCAACCCTATAACTACTATATAGTTAGGATTGGATTCAAAAAGAGCTCGGTACTTTTCTTCTTTAGCTTTTAAGGTTTTTTCAGATTTTATGCGATGAGTATCATCACGTGTGATAGTTAAAACAGATTTAACATTTCCATTTAAATCATATTCTGGATAAATACGAGAATTAGCATATACTAATCCATTTATACTCATTATAGAAAAATCCACATCCATCGGTTTTTTAGTATTAATACATTCATTTAAATATTCATCAAAAACTTTAGCCATATCTGGAAAAAAATCTGATTCTAAATGGGTCTTTCCAAGATAGTGTTCTGCATTTTTCCCTGTATATTCATTAATATTGGGAGTAATATATTTAAAACGAAGATCTAAATCATATCTGGCTAATACGTCTTTATAATTTTCAATGAGGTTTTTATAATGTTCCAGTTTATCAGGTTGTTTACAAAAATAATTATCTTCTCGAATTTCACTTTTTTCAGGAAGATTCTTTAGTGATGGTTCTCTGGTATTTTTAACCCCATTATTATTTAACAACCTTATTCCTCCCAAGGAATGTTAATTTATTTAGAGTGCATATTAACACAATAATATTGTTAATACTTATATTTAGTTTATGGTATTATTGATCACCTTTAAAAGAAATTAAACTTGAATTGTACTAATAACTTTAAATCATAGTTTTTTAATTAAATTGTACAACTTATTTAGTTGTATAAAATGGGGATTGTAAAAAAGAAAGGTTTATTTCCCTAAATTGTAAATTAATCCCAAAGCACGCCCTTCAAAAATCACGAAATACGGAATAAAGATGAATGAGATAAATATTCCATATAAAAGGAGTATTAATAAAGCCATAGTATTCCCAATTACTAATGTTAGAGACATTGCATGAATACTTACTCCCAATATACCCATAACCACTCCAAATAAGAAAGTTACAACAATGAAGATCCCGAAAGCAAGCGCCATAAAACCAAGATAAAATCCAATTAATTTGGACCATCCAATAGAATTTATTATGGACAATATTTCTCTTATTTTAAATACAGATTTCATATCTCCTTTTTTTTCAACCATGTGCACCATAGCTATGGATGAAATTAAATATAATAAAATTCCGACTATAATGACTAGAGTTAGGGTTATAAAAAAATTCAATTGGGATAGATATAAAATAAAAATTAAGATTAGGAATAATAAACCATATAAGAATTTTACAAGGAATATTTTAATTCCTTTTATTAACATATCCCCCAAGTGATTAAATTTTGGGAGTGGATCGTTTCCATTTATTAGTCCATTAACTGCAGTTTGTGTAACATTGTAAAAGTAACCCCATACTAAAAATATGGGGAATATTAAGAAGCTGAAAAATAAAAAACCACCTAATTCAACAACAGACTTCCAATCTTGAGCTGAATACTCTACTGCATCTTTGAAAATATCTAAAATCATGAAAGCAACTCACAAATGTCTATTCGTCAATTAAAAATACATCTTCAATATGAGAACATCTTAAGATCCGGGTTATTTTATGTGCAACCATTAATGAAGGATTATATCTACCATTTTCAAGGGCATTAATTGTTTGTCTGGTCACACCGACTTGTTTAGCCAGGTCTTGCTGACTTATACCTAACTCTTGGCGTAGATATTTAATCCTGGTTTTCATAAAATAAAAACAACCCTTACTTTGACTTATATCTTCATATTATCAGATTGTTATATAATAGTTACGCAATTATAGTTACGCAATTGAAAAAAAGAAAAAAAGAAAAAGAATAGAAGATGGTTATAATTTCACATCAGCCTTTTTAAAATAGGCATAACTTGCTATAAATCCCGTTAAAAATGTGGCTAATACTACTAAAAGTGGAACGTACAAGCCATAACCTGTTGTCGCCACGGTATTAGTTGCTAAAAGATAAACTGAACTCCATGGATAAAGCGCAGCCCATTTATCACCAAATATAATTAGGTTTCCTAGTGTTATAGCAGCCGCAGCCACTATTGGTAGGACTAAATTCTTCATCAATAAAGTGATGAAAACAAATGGGCTTAATGTTAAGTAAAGAAGTATCGCGGTTGAATAGAACTGGATAAATGAAATGGTTAAGATATTGAAAGTCAAACCAGATGCTCCTCCTAAAATACCAAGTATTAATGTCCCTAACCATGCTATTGTGGTTAAGATCATTACCATGATAAAAAAAGTAATGTATTTGCTGATAATGAACTTAGTCCTTGATACCGGTACTGAGATAATGGTTTTTAGGGTATGTTCACTGTATTCCCTGCTAAAAAGATATGCTGCAAGAACTACATAAACAACCATACCAAAGAGTAAAGCTATGAATAGATTTCCCTGATCAAATAGATCTTTAAAGGCAAATATATTCGCTGGATTTTCAATATGGTTCTTTAGAAAAGAAATAAAAGTCAATGTTGGAGCCGTTAAACTGCCTAATAAAACCAACAAAAACATTTTGGATCTTTTAAGTTTTAAAAATTCACCATAAACTAAATTATGCAATCGAATCATCTCCTATTAATCGTGAAAAGTAATCTTCTAGCTTATATTCTCCAGGTACGATTTTACTAACTTCAATACCTTCTTCGACAAATTCGTTATTAATTTTTCCTCGATTTTCAAAATTTGAATAAATCCTCAAGGAATTGTTTTGGACTTTAATATAGTTTTCTATACTAAATTTTTCTTTAAGGATTTGAGAAGCCTTTTCTATATTGGAAACCTCAAATTCCACATAATTCTCATTACTATTTTGTAGGTTTTCCATCGAAATTTCTTCAATTAACTTTCCTTCATGTATCACACCAATAGTATCTACTAATCGTTCTATTTCTCCTAGGATATGGCTTGATATTAGTATGGTGACACCATGTTCATCGCAAAGCCGTTTTAAATATTTTCGAACTTCATTTATTCCCACAGGATCAAGACCATTAACGGGTTCATCCAGGATTAAAATGTCGGGTTTATGCATTATAGCAGCAGCAATACTTAATCTCTGCTTCATTCCCATGGAATATTTTCCAAAAACTTTTTCTTTTGCAGTATCCAGGTCCATTGCATTTAAAGCGTAATTTAAATCCTCTTTATTGTACTGGCCCCGGAGTTTTGCAAAGTATTTCAGATTTTCTTCCCCCGTAAGGTTCTCATAAAATCCAGGAGACTCAATAATACTGCCAATTCTTTTGTAAAGTTGGGGATTAGTCTGGTAGTTTTCTCCAAAGAGAAATATTTCCCCAGAAGTGGGATAGTACAGGTTCATTAACATGCACATTAATGTGGTTTTCCCTGCACCGTTTCTACCAAGTAAGCCATAAATAGTGCCTTTTTTTACCTTGATATTGATGGAATCGACTCCTATTTCTTTTCCATACATTTTAGTCAGGTTCTTAGTTTCAATTATATATTTCATTTTTTTTTCTCTCACAATTTTTATCAAAAAATACATGTAAAAAATATGTTACATATGTAAAAAATAGTTTACATCATATTTAAAACTTACGGAAATAGTGATCTAAGACTTACAAAAATTGAAAAAAACTATAAAATAAAACCTAGATTAAAAAAGAAGACATAATATTCAATTTTAGCTTTTGAAAAACGCCCAATTATGCTCAAGAATTTTAATATAACATTAACATTAAAAAAGCTGCTTCAAAACGTCTAAAAATGCAAACAAAGTGATATTATATTTATAAATGTAATTTTCTATGATATCTTTATTGTAAAGCACTCGCTTTAAAAAAAATAGAAACTATTAAATAATAAGTTACTATAAGTAACAATAGTTACCACAAGTAACACAAATTACTAACAGTAACAAACTTATTGGGATGAGTAAAAAAAATTTATAAACAATGGAAAGTGGTCTTTTGGCAATATCAAACAGAAAAAAAAAGGAAAGAAAACGGAAAACCAATGAAATTATTGATGCTGCAGAAAATCATTTCTTCAAAAAAGGATATGAAAAAACTACAATGGAAGAAATAGCCAATGCATTAGAACTTACAAAACCTGCCCTTTACCGTTATTTCCAGAGTAAAGAAGATCTTTTCTTTGCTGTTGTTCATAGAGGAAGTGAAATCCTGAGTACTATGATGAAGGAAGAAGCTGAGTCACAAGATATTGGTTTGGAAAAAATATTGGCCACAGGATATGCCTATTGGAAATTTTACAACCAGTACCCTGATTATTGTCGAGTGATGCTGGAGGCCCGTAACATATATCCCGAGTCTTTGGAAGCACATTATGTTCAGAAGATCAGAGAACATGGACAGGACTATCTAGGAGTAATGTGTGACGCCATATCCGTGGGTAAAAAGGATGGATCAGTTAGAGATGATATTAACACCTTCTTAACTGCTCTATTTTTAGTAGAATCAACCATAGCTATATTAAAATCTTCAGAAGCCACTAGTGATGTTTTAAATTTGATAGGAATGGGGGAAGAAGATTTGATTAAACATTCACTTGATTTGATGAGTCATGCTATTTCAAAAATGCCAATTCTCCCGGATGATAAACATTCACAGAGGCAATTATTCAAATAGTAATGGACTTTTTGAAGATTAATTTCGAAATATAATTAATTAGAGGTTCTAAATATGAAATCTATAATATTAAATGGTTCCAATGGTGCTGACACTTCAATTACATCTATTGACCGTGAAATTACCCTTAAACTGGAAGAAAATGGGTGGGATGTTGAAAATATCCATTTAAATGAAGAAAAAATAGCCACATGCATTGGTTGTTTCGGTTGCTGGTTGGAAACACCGGGAGAATGTATAATAAAAGACAAGGGTCAGGAACTAGCTAAAAAAGTTATCCAATCTGATCTCCTGGTACTCTTAACACCCATAACATTTGGTGGTTATTCTTATCAACTTAAAAAGATTGTTGACCGTCTTATCCCTAATATACTTCCCTTTTTTATTAAGATAGATGGAGAAATACACCACCAGCCGAGATATGAAAAAAACCCTAACCTGCTGGCTATAGGATATTTACCTCAGAGTGATACTGAAAGCGAGCTCATATTCACCAAACTTATTAGACGTAATGCCATAAACATGCACTGCCCCAATTATCATGTACAGATCATTACAGGTGAGGTTAAAAAACTGGATCTTGACAAATCTATTATTATTCATGACAATGGAGTGATAAAATGAAGTCTAATAATGTTTTAATACTTATTGGAAGTCCTAAAGGAAGAAAAAGCGCATCTAATAACATTGCATCATACTTAGAAGATAGATTTAAAATCAATAATGTGGAAACTGAAAAAATCTATCTTGTAGAAAACCAGAATGGGGAAAGGTTGAATAAGGTTGTTAAAAAAACTTTAAACTCTGAATTGGTAGTATTAATCGCTCCGTTATATATCGATAGCATTCCTGCAATAACTATTAAGTTTATGGAAGAGTATCATCTTCAACACAACTTATTACCTAAAACCCAACAGCGACTCTTGAGCATATTTAACTCTGGCTTTCCTGAACCCAAACAAAATGATGTGGCTATTGATATATGTAAAAATTTTGCACATCAGACCGGTATGGAATGGGAGGGCGGTATAACTATAGGAATGGGTGCTGCCTTCCAATCACAATCCTTAAAGAATGCGGGTGGTATGGCACGAAACCTCAGGAAAGGTTTAGATGAGGTAATAGATTCTCTTTCTATAGATAAACCAGTTCCGGATAAGGCTATAGTTATTGCATCTAAACCATTGGCACCACTTTTCGTTAGTAAATTTATCATGCGCTGGTTTGGTGGATTTATGTGGAAGAAAAAAGTAAAGGACAAAACTGTCCAAAAAGAAATGTACAAACGTCCATATGAAATATAATGGAGAGTTATGTTGTAGAGAACGCATATAACTATATGCCGAAACTTTAACTATGGGGATTTATGCATTATATTTTTAAGTTTACCAATATCCTCATTATCTCATAAATAAAAATAATAATGCATTATTAAACTATCCCCTTAAAATATCCAAAAATTCGAGAAAATAAAGAATAACTAATATTGCACTTAAAAAAACTAAGGAGATGAGAGATTTATTATAAAATGGAGAAATTTCTAAGAAAAATTTATTAAATCTTACTCAATGCTATTTTGGCAGCATTCTGTTCTGCTTCTTTTTTACTGCCGCCAATACCAGTACCAAAGCTTTCTTTATTAATATAAACTTCCATAGTGAAAGTTTTCTCGTGTGGTTCTCCTTCTTCATTGATTAACTCGTAATACAATTCAAAAGTTTTTTGATCACATAACTGCTTTAATTCAGATTTGTAATCATAAAAAAAGATATCTCCATTTTCTATGTGGGGAATAACAATTTTAAATAGGAATTCTGTAACAACATCCCAACCTTGATCAAGATAAATTGCCCCAATAAATGACTCAAAAACATCACTTTTAATAGAATCAATTTCTCGAAGGGTTAGATCTATACTTGCACCTATTTTTATATATTTTTCCAGTTCCAATTCATGGGAATAAGTATAAAGTGCCTTTTTACATACGTAATTGGCCCTTGTACGGGTAAGTTGTCCTTCATTTAAATCAGAGTCAGCATTATACAAATATTCAGATACCACCAAGTCTAGGACTGCATCTCCTAAAAATTCTAATCTTTCATAACATTCGTTCATGTTTTTTTCATTGGAATATGATTCGTGGATAAAAGCAAGTTCATATAAATGAAGATTATTTGGTTTAATTGAATATTTTTCAAGTAGTTCCATAATAGTATTTTGTTATAAATATTAAAAATAATAACGCTTTCTACTAAAAAGGAATACCTATGATTTAATTCTACTAAAATATCAAGATCACTTTCAGGAATTTTTTTTCCAAATATTATGATCTAAAAATAATTATTCATTTATTTCATTAAAAAATTATATTTCAATAATTCTCTAAGTTTTTAATAATATTTCCATAACTTTTTAATAAATGAAAAAACAATTTATAATTACAGTAAATTTTCTAATTTTTGAGGAGTAATTTTTACAACTTCGTTATATGAGACTATAACGAATATAAAATACGACTACTGAAGATACTTAGTGCTGGAAAAAATAGTGCGAAGTTGCCCTATTTCAACAATTACATATAGGGTGAGCAGTTAAAATTAATGAATTTCTTAATTTTTTAAATTTAGAACATATTTTTTTAAATTTTTAGAATAAATTAAATGAATTCAAAGTTCACATAATGGGAATTTTTTAATTGATCTAAAAATTTTATTCTCAAAAGAATATAATACTCTCAGTAAAATATATATGTTTTATAATCATAATTGGATTATGTGATCCATATTGGAATCACTGGAATTTATAATCCAAAAAGAATCATATTTTTTATAGTTGGTGACAGTATGGAAGATCTACCCTGGGGAACTGATGCTGAATTAACAGATGCTCAATTTTATAATAGAGAACAGGATATCCAAATAATTAGGACTTTATTAGAATCAACATCAAAAGGATCACCTCCCACGATTATGATAATTGGGATTAGGGGTGTAGGTAAAACCGTGCTCCTAAAAAAGATAAAAAGAGAACTTGAAAAGGATTATTTAACTAGTTATATTGATCTATCTGCAACATCAGGATATCAAAGAGGAAAATTAACTGAGATGGGAATAATTGAACATTTTTATTCAACCTGGTTAGAATCATGCGAGAAAAAGGGGTTTTCTACAATATTGAAAAAGGTATCTAAATTCTTTAAAACAAAAAACTTTGGTTTAAAAGATATAGTGGATGCAGGAGGATTACCCTTACCTATTCCCCAATCAGAAGATGATTACAAAAAACTTTCAAAATTTGTTTTAGATTTGCCTCAATTAATTTTTGATGATCATAAAGATAAAATTAAAGGTTCAATAATAATTATTGATGAATTTCAGGCTCTTAATGATTTAGGTGAAAATTTAGATTCATTTTTATGGTTTTTTAGAAGTGTAATCCAAAATCAGAAGAATGTGGCTTATATATTCTCCGGATCAATAACATCACGTGATGAAATGATCGAAAAAATAGCCGGTCACAGCGGTGCTTTTGGAGGCAGAATGTTAAATATTGAGCTAAAACCTTTTACTAAAGAAACAGTTCAAAGTTACCTTTTAGAAAAATTACCTTCTCTGAATTTAGATGAAAGTGGTTTTGAAAGATTTTATAAATGCACACAGGGAATACCTTTTTATGTTAATACTTTTGCCAAGTTACTGCAAAAAGATATCCATTTAAATGAAAAAAAAGTTAAAGAGGAGTTTTATAGGACATTACCTTTTTTGGCTGTTCATTTAATTAATCAATGGAGCAGATTAACATTTCATGAGCAAAATATCGTCACCACGCTAATTGATCAACCATGCAAAAGGAAAGAAATTGCTGAAAAATTAAATATAACCCCCGGATCTTTAAGTAAACCATTAAATAAACTTCAAAAATTAAGATTGATTGAATCAAAAAATAGTATTTACCATATCTCAGAACCCATTTTAAAAGCTTGGCTTAAAAATGAATATCAAGAAAAAGGTGTTTTCCCTTTTAGAAGCATGTAATCAAGTATTATTAGATCTATTTAAAAAAAATAATTTTTTTATAAATTAATCATGCCACATTAGAAGATAATTTCCCTTTTTGCGTTGGTTCCAATAGTACTGAACAGCACTGTGTTTCGTTTTTGTGTAATGGACCCTATATTTGTTCTTACCTATTTTTTCAATTACCTTGAGCTTTGTTTTACCTATTTTTTTAAGTACTAATGTGGTATAAATGGTTTGATCCGCTTTTAAAATACCTTTAATTTTCACATAATTATAGCCAATCCTGTAAGTTTTCCAGGATAATTTAATGCCATGGTCACCTTTTGCCTGTCCTTTACTTATTAATTTTATTTTTGCTGCTGATACCGGTTCTGCAATTTGTAACCCAAACAAAAAAACAAAAACTAGTAAAATAGCAAAAATTAGTCTCCGATTTATGAAATCATTTCTTTCCACATAATCACCCCTTATAATTTCATTGTTTAATTTAAAAGTTTAAATATAAAAATATATCTATTTTTTTAAATATATGCAGAATATTATCAAAAGAAAGAATAATAAAGAAAAAAATTGTGTGATTAGATATTAATATATGGAAACCCGCAGTATTTCAGGGTTCTCTAAATAATAAAAATTATTTTCAAGATGGGTACTTCAAATCCGCGAATTAAATTGAGAAAAATACTCTAGCATTTAAATCAAATATAAATATAAAATTAATAGAAAAGATGCTGTTATCTATTGTGGAGTTGGAAGAAACGCAGGACTTGAATTTGTAGGCAATGCCTTGAGCATTAGATGGTTTAAAATAATAATGAAGGATTAAGAATCCTTAATCTGTTTTTTTGGTAAAAATAGGCTGGTAAAAAAACCTAGAATTAATATCACTGCCAGGACATTAAATGTATTTTTCATTGCAATAGATATTGATGAGTTGACAATTTGTTGTACTTGTGAAACTTCTTCTGGGGGAATCTCTTCAGGAATGATGGTCTGCATTTTCTCCACGTATTTGAATAAACTACCTTGAATTTGTTCATTAGTCATATTCTCAGCTAAGCTTGATTCTTCAATAGACGTGGTAAGGCCACTGAAAATTCCAAGAATCAATAAAACACCAATTAACGCTGTACCCATAGAATAACCTAAATTTTTAAAGGCATTAAATAGGCCAGAAGCATCACTTTCCTGGTTCTTACCGACAGCAGCCATGGTTAAATTAGTAACTTGTGAAAGTAAGAAACCAACGCCTATTGCAAATACAATGGTTGCAGGTATAATGTCTCCCATTTGAGTATAGATATTAAATTTCCCACCTAAAATCCATGTACCCAGAGCAGCAATTAAAAATCCCATCATTAAAAGTTTTTTAGATCCTAAGTGTGCTGATAATTTAGCACCAAGTAAAGAACATAGCAGTATGGTGATAGATGCGGGTAATAGAGTAAGGCCCGTATCAAATGCATTTAAACCTGTTACTTGTTGTAAAAATACAGGGATAATGAATAAAAATCCTGCCAGAGGTATCTGCTGAATAACCGAAGCTAAATTTCCAAGCCCAAATAATCGATTTTTAAGAAGGGATATATCCGATAAAGGTTCCAAGCCTTTATTAGTTCTTCTTTTCTGCCATAATAAGAATACAGAAAAGAGCACAATTCCGGATCCTAAAAATGTGATTACATATGACCAGTATTCTGGTCTGGTTAGAAGAAGAATACCAAAGACAATTAAAACCAGAGAGATGATTGACAATATGGCACCTACAATGTCAAGATCTTTCCACTTGAGTTTTGGTATGGATTCTGTGATATAGTTTCTAAATATTAATATTAAAGCTATAAACACTAATTCTGAAGCAAAAACCAGGCGCCAAGTGAAATATGTGGTGAATATACCTCCGATGATAGGCCCTATAGCCGCACCCATTGCAGCAATACCTCCCCAAATTCCAAATGCAGTAACCTTATCTTTACCTTCGTAACTAGCCCCAACAATAGTGGTGGTTGCAGGAAACATCATAGCTGCACCAATACCTTCTAAAATAGCCCAACCAATCATTAGCATGGCTGCGCTGTTACTTAAAGTGGCTATTATTGTTCCTGAACAATATATGATAAGTCCTGCCAAAAAAGTTTTCTTTCTCCCAATAATATCCTGTATTTTGCTCCCAAGTAACATAAAAGAAGCAATTATCAAAGCATATAATGCTATAATTGATTGAATTGCTGATAAAGTTGTATTTAATTCTATAACCAATGTGCTGATAGCTACATTCATTGCAGACGAATCTAAAACAATAATAAATATGGCCAAACAGGCCACTATTACTACACCCCATTTATACTGATCTTCCGCCATAAAATCGCCTCAATCTTAAATAAACCTATGAAAAAAATCACCGGGATTTATATTTTTTATCAAATCTACGCCATGATTTTGCAATATATGGCTCACATTTGTCAAGTTCAGTTAAAAGGCATCCCCTGATAGTAGCAGTATCCATTTCTTTTTTTTCATCTAATTTTGAACTGATTTTAGAACAAACAGTATTTATAATCTCTTTTTTCTCTTCTAAATTGTATCCGGCATCAATAGTAGCCTTTTGAAGAGATTTTAGGATTTTATTTGGCTTAAATGGTTCACTTATTCCTTTTTTTTTAACAATCTTTACCATGTAACCACCACTACAATATAATAATTATTTGTAGTTTCTTCCATAAAACAATTGATAAAAATTTTTAAAATAGAATCCCCGGCAAAATTATAATTATAATTACTATTAATTGCTAGATTAAAAAATTCTTTTATTAATATCCCAAGATGATCAATTAAAATCTTTCATTATAATCCAGTTCTTTAAATGTAATTATAAATTCTGTTCCATTGTCTTTTTTGATTTTTAGTTCTCCATCGATTTGATTTATTAAACTGCGGATGATCTGAATTCCCAGTGAAGTTGAATTTTCTAAATCCAGATCATCAGGAAGTCCGATTCCATCGTCACTAATACTGAGTAAATAATTATTTTCTTTCTCTTTAAAGATTATATTTATATTTCCCTTGCTTTCATTGGGAAAAGCATGTTTCATAGAGTTTGTAATTATTTCATTGGCCATTAAACCGCAGGGCACTGCTGTTTCGAGCCCTAGATATATATCCTCACAGTCCATATTCAAAGAAACCCTGGTATTTAATGAATAACTCATTAAAAGCTGGTTGGCCAAATAATTAAGATAATCTTTAAAATTAATATGGGACATTTTTTCAGACTGGTAAAGATTTTCATGGATTAATGCCATTGATTTAATTCGATTTTGGCTTTCAATAAATAACTCTAAATCTTTTTCATCTGAAATTGTACTGGATTGTAAGTTGAGAAGACTAGATATTACTTGTAAATTATTTTTCACCCTGTGGTGGATTTCTCTCAGCATCATATCTTTCTCATGCAAAGAGTCTTGAATTAGTTTTTCAGCTTTTTTTTGTTCTGTAATATCAATCAAAGACATTAAATTTTTATTAGTATTAGGAATGGGTTGGGTGTTGGTTATAAATGATTTTGATTCACCTTTATAGTTAATTAAATTTAATTCATAATTTTTAGGCACTGCATTAGGATTTAATTTTTTTATATTGTGATAACCTAAAAAACGTTCTCTATCTTCGGGGGCCACAAATTTTATTAAATTAGTATTTTCATCTAATATTTCTTTAGATATGCCTGAAAAATATTCAAATTCACTATTTATCAAAGTAATATCCATGTTTTCATCATAAATTAAAGTTAATGTTCCTGTGTTTTCAAAAATAGTCCGATATCTTGTTTCAGATTTTTCCAGTGCATCTTGAGCATTTTTCTGCGTCGTGATATCCCTTGTACTGCCAATAAACCCCCTGAATGCATCATGAGAATAAATAGGTTTTCCAATAGTTTCTAACCATATATACTCTCCTTTTTTATTCATGAAACGGTAGTGTATTCGGTTAAAAATGCGAGTCCTAATGGCATTTTTCACTGACTCTTCAAAGCTTTTTTTATCTTCAGGATGGATAAAATCAATCAATTTTTTTCCTAACATGAATTCAGAGGAGTAACCAAAAAGCCAGAACGATGACTCACTTACAAACTTTAAATGGCCGGTTTCGTTAGATTCTGTAATTAAATCCATCATATTGGAGTTAATAAATCTGAGCTGTTCCTCTCGTTTTAAAATAATATCCCTGTTCTTTTTAAGGGTTTTTTGAGCTTTTTTTATTTCATTTAGGGATATGAATTGTCTAATTAAAACTAATACCACAATAGCCCCAACCCCCCATAATAATTCATCATATGGATCTTCTATATAAATTATCAAACTGTAAACAATTACAACCAGAATAAGAGGTAAATAAGACAGCCAGGTTTTCCTTTTTTTTAAGGATTTATATTTTGATAAAAAGGGTTCTAAATTCATTTCAATACGTTTGTAACAAGAAATAGCTGCCAGTGTGACAAAAAAATAACCTAAAAGATACAGTATGCTACTAATCCAGTCAAATAAAGCTATGGAACTCAGATCATAATAGGCATATATAATATCTGCAAATATTTGGGAAAAAATCGCTCCAGAGAAAAATAGAAGAGGTGCGATTAATGGTTTTTTAGTTAAATTTAAAAGCAAAATCAAGATAACAAGCAACATTAATATATCTAAGAAGATATAAGAAACTGAAAAAATAGATGATATTACTACTCCACCATTCAGATCAAGTGTGGGGTGGATAACTAGAAACCATAATATTAGAGTGGAAGATGTCATGACAATTAAAATATCAATTAATGTTTTTAGATTTATTTTAAGGGGCCTAAACAACATTAAAATCCCTATAGCAAATATTGGATAATATGCTATGAAAAATAAATCTGCTAGGGATGGATAAGGACTGACTTTCAAAACAAGATCAAGAAATAAATAGACAATATCCCCAAAAGCATAAGAAGATTGAGCAATTGCTAAAAATAACCAGGCCGAGTAATTTTTTCGGTTATGCTTGGAAGCCCAATTAGCAGTATAACTCAAAGCTGCTGCAGCTATGATATTAAAAATAACTGCAGTTGCATCGGTTACATAAATTGAGTTTATTCCATTATCAAAAAATAAAATAGGAATTATTGAGAAGATTATAATGACTATAAATAAAATTAAAGCTGTTTGATTAAAACTTTTTTTATTTAGAGCAGCATCCATATTACCAGCCATAGATGATTAATATTTATAATGATTATTGGCAGCCGTATTCACTATATTCGCTAAGCTTACTCACTGATTCTTAATGGGTATTACTAATTTATTTTTTTTATCTTAAATATTACCCGATATTTAAAAGGATCCATTAAAACTAGAATAAAAAAATTTGAGGAAAATAATAAAGTAATTCAAAATTTAAATCAATGATCTTCACTAACAAAGCGATACTCATTAGAAACACAGGAATGGTAATTTTTGTAAGCTTTTCCTTCAATTATCAACTTTTTTAATAATACTCTGCATTCTTTAGGTGTGATTTTAAGTTTGCGAGCTATATATTCTCGTGAACAGCCATTAAATTTCTTTTCAAGACATAGCTTTAAAAATTCATCACTGGAAATGTTTCCCCTGTGTAATTTAAGTTCTAAATCACAAATTATTGTTTGTTCATGTGGGTTTCCTGATTTTTGAGAACATTCATGACAAAAATCTTCTCCAAAGGATCTATCTAACCCTTCAATAATCTTTCCACATTTAATACATATTTTTTTCATAAAAGACACTTATACTAATTTTATAGACATTATCTATTTTCCATAATTTCGTTTAAGATAATTTAATGATATTTTTAAGATAAATAATTTAATTTCAGGATTTCGAAATAAAAAACCTATTTAAAATCTTTCTTTATATTCTAATTCATTAAATTCAATTTTAAATTGAGTGCCCTGATTATTTTTAATATCCAGTTCTCCATTAATCTGTTTACTTAAATTTTGAACAAGTTGAAGTCCTAATGAATTACAGTTTTTTAAATCCAGATTTTCAGGCAACCCCACACCATTATCACTTATAATTAACTGATATTTATCAGGCAATGATTTTAATTGGACAGTTATGAGTCCTGATTCGCCTTCAGGAAAAGCGTGTTTCATAGAATTTGATATTATCTCATTAACTAAAAGTCCGCACGGAATAGCAGTTTCAATACCTAAATAAACGTCATCACAATCTAAATTATAATCTAGCTTGCCGTGAAGGTCATAAGAGACTAAAAGTTGTTGGGTCATTGTCTGCAAGTAATTATTAAAATTGATTTGGGCTAAATTATCGGACTGATATAAATTCTCATGTATCATGGACATGGATTTAATTCGATCTCTACTTTTTTTAAACAATTCAAGATCTTCTTCGCTGGAAACATTATTTGATTGTAAGCTAATGAGGCTGGAGACTATTTGCAGATTGTTTTTCACTCTATGATGAATCTCTTTAAGCATTATTTCTTTTTCATTTAATGATTTTTTAAGAGATTCTTCAGCTTTTTTAATTTCATAAATAGAAATCAGTTGTCGGATAACAACCAGAACAACAATAACACCTACGCCCCATAATAATGGAATACTGGGTGTCTTTGAATAAAGTAAAAGTCCATAAGTAAATATTACTAAAAAAAGTGGAAAATACGAAATCAGATTATGCTGTTTTTTTATTGATTTATAAAGAATAAGATACTGCGAATCAACATATACTTCTCTAAAGAAGGATATTGCTGCCAGCATTATGAATACATATGTTGTGAGGTATAATACTGTGCTGAACCAATAGTCCATACTTGAAACTGTGCTAATGTGTGCTGCAAAAAAAAGATCAGCAAATATTTGAAAAAACATTGCACAAGAAAAGAAAAAAAGTCGAGTTTGCATCTGAAACTTATTTTTACTCATTAACAAACTCACAATCACAGTCAAGAGAAATATATCTAAAAACAGGTAAGAAACTGAAAGAAGAGCCGTGATTACATCACCATTATTTAATTGTATGGTTGGGGCGAAGACAAAGAAGTAGAATATTAGAAAAGCAGAACTTAAAGTAACTAATACATCAATTGATATTTTAAGATTAATTTTTATCGGTCGAAACATTAATAAAAGCCCTATAATAAACAATGGATAAAATGAAAGAAAGAAAATATCTGCAATAGAAGGATACGTGGGCATATTCAAAAAAACATCCTCAAAAAGATATATTATATCTGCCAGAAGGAACGAAAACTGCCCTATACTTAATATTACCCATGCCTTGTAATTTTTCCTGTGATTTTTAAAAGCCCAATAGGCAGCATAAGTTAAAGCTAGAGTCGCTGCTAAATTTAAAAAAACAGCTGAAAAATCACTTAAATAAAGAAATAATTGGCTATTATTACTAACTAAAAAAAGTGCTGCTGATAGTAATAGCAATATACTGAATAATATTGTGCTAATTGGCCTTAAACTTTTTTTAGTTGCTTTTACTCCCATATACATCATGTCCAAGATAAATAATTTATATCTTATTATAATCATAGTGCAAAATAATAAATATGTTTTATGTCAAATGCTACTATATTAAGTTAATGATGAAAAATAAGTGGTGAATGAATGAGTTTCTTCGATCCTCGAACCAGAGTAAGTCCATGGAAGAAAAATTTGTTAAAGGTTATGCGTTTAACTATACTGGTACTTGGAATATTGATAGTGGTCTTTGGTGTTGGGGGTACAAAAGTCTTTGGTCTCATGGCGCTTTTAGGGCTGGGTTTGATTTATTTACCTACTTTAACCAATAAAAATCATTTACAAGTAATTCCTGTCGAGATTGAGATATTATTTTTGCTGGTACTGGTTTTTGAATATGTACTGGGTAATACATTTGGTCTATATGGGCTGATACCTCACTATGATAAGTTCATGCATTTTGCAGTTCCTTTAATAGTGGCCCTTATTGGAATGATGTTCATGTACACGGCCTATGTATATGGGAAAATTAAAACTTCTCTAAAGATAATGGCTTTCCTAATAGTTTTAATAACCATTGGAATCGGAGGGATACTGGAAATGGTCGAATATACTTATGACACTATATTGTATCAGCATATAGAACACTTCTTACCAACTGGATTAACACAGGGATCTCCCACCATGAGCCCACTTGATGATACTATGATCGATCTATTTACAGATGCTTTAGGGGGAATTGCAGGTGCTATTATTGGAATATTACTTATTAAAAGAGCCCAAAAAAAAGGACAGTGCTCTGAATGGGTTGATGAATTTGCAGAAATAGAGGGGTTTAAGAAGAATAAAAAATAATCATTAATTATTTAAGCCACTTGTTAAGAGTTAGATTCTCTTCATCAATGTTTATGTCTTCTAAAATAGTGCATTGTTTTAAATTTTCAATTAGATCCGATTCTATCAGTTGTATGTATTTAAAATAAGAATTAGAAAGATTTTTAGAAACGGCCTGTTGTGATATGTCTATTATCTCAGCAACTTTTTGCTGATTATTCAAGCGATAATATTCAGTAATTACCTTACGCTTGTTAAAGCTCCAGTTATCTTTTATATGAAAAATGAAATTCATCTGCCATTTAATAGCATTGGCTAAAATAGGGTTATCTATTTTTAAATTAAAAATCAAACCTGTTTTTTTAAGATCACTCATCATCATTTGAGATTTTGAAATAATAGGCCCATATACATTAGAAATATCTTTCTGATTTTTTGAAGTATTTAATTGTCCCTGAATTAAAACAAAACGGATTTTTTGAGGATGCAATTCATCTTCTAATAGTGAGATAATCTGATAGACATTTTCTATCTTTTTCATTGCTCCCGCTATCTGTTTAATCCCCTGGATGATTCTTAAAGACATTATAAAATCAGATGAATATTGACTGTTAATCATATGGCATAATTTCTCTAATTTAGACTGGAAATCCTCTTTTTGTGAGATTTTAGATGATTCCAGCACATCAGCTAGAATGTAGTATGCCTTAAAATTCATGGATATAATATTACATTTACCCTATTTAACAACTTTTGTTTTTGTATAAGTTAATACTGGAAAAAGAATTGAATTTTTTACAACTAATTTAGTTGTAAAGTTCCTATAGGGAGTAAGTATGGTTAAAATATTATCATTTAACAAAAAATATTTAATTATAAAATAAATATCTTAAATTATCATAAAATCATATAAAATATTTAATACGATGATAAAATGAAAATCTCCAAAGAAGATCTGGAACTTATTGAAAAAATAAAAAATTACCGAACAGATCAGAATCAAATGGATGTAATAAATTTTAAAAATGAAGTTCTGGAAAAACAAAATCACGAATTGAAAAATGCTCTTAAAACTCTTCAAAGTGAACATATTGACCGGAATAAATTATTAAATGATATAAAAAAGCTTAAAAATGAGAACAATAATCTAAAAGAAAAGATAGAGAAGTCTGAAACTAAATTCGATTTTTTAATGACTTCCCCTCAATCAGTTAGATCAGTGTATGGAGAAATTAAAAACTATTTATCAAAGGTAGAAAAAAAAGTATTGGTTTGTTCTCCATGGATAACCTATCTAATGGAAGAATTTGATGGACTTCCAGAGAATATAAATTTTAAAGTAATCACCAATTTCAGAAAAGAAGACATTGAAGCGGGAATTACGGATATAGATAAAATAAGAGTTTTAAAAAAGTTTGGTGCAGATATAAGATATAATAATAATTTACATGCAAAAATGGTTTTCATTGACTCAAAAATAGCAATAATATCATCAGCAAATATGACGGGAAGGGGTTTAAGAATAAATTATGAGGCAGGGGTGTTGATTAAAGATAAAAAAATTGTGGAAGACTCAATTAAATTTTTTAAAGGGGTTTGGAAAGAAAGCAAACCCTTAAACCCCGAATTGATTACAAATTATGTCTCTGATTAATATGGAAAACAAAATAAATTCTGACTTCTCAATCATTACCTCAGATATCCGTCAATTTATTAAATTAAAAAATAATGCTCCTAAACTCAAGGCAAAAGTAGTCTCCACCCATAATAATCAAGTAACAATAAAATTCAACAATTCACCATATCTAAATAAAGGATCAAGCATTAGTATAAATGACTCTATAGCTATGGTTTTAGATTATAATGGTTATGAAGCCGATTTAAAACTTAATTCGGGAGATGAATTTTTTTTAGGAGATTATGTTGAAATTGATGATGATGTGGCAAGAATCATATTAAATAGATTGGAGAAAACTCTGGATAAAATCGATAACCATGACTTAAAAAATTCATCCCAAAAAATATTGAATTTTTTATTGGGGAAAAATAACCCCACATACGACAGATTAATTTTAGATGATTTATCTCCCAATTTAAATGAAAGTCAGAGGATTTCTGTTGAAAAAGCAATCAATGCACAGGATTTTCATTTAATTGTCGGCCCACCAGGTACTGGGAAAACACATGTTATAAAAGAGATTATGGGTCAACTTTTTAAAAATAATCAAAAAGTACTGGTCACGGCCTGGACTAATATTGCAGTGGATAATATTTTAGAAGGACTAAATCAGTTGGACGACGATAAAATATTAAGAGTAGGATCTAAAAAAGATATAAATCCGAAGAATATAAAATTCACACTTTTTGAAAAACGTAAATATCATTCAGATTGGATTGAAGTGAAAGATATTGAAAGTGAAGTTTCATATAAAAAAAATGAATTAAATAAATTATCCCATGAACTCTCATTGATTAATGAAGAAATAAAACCTTTTGAGGATAAAAAAAAGCAGTACAATATAATTTTATCCAATATCCAAATCACCACCAATGAATTTGAATCAATGAAAAGTAGTGTGAAAACTAAGGTAGTTGAGGACAGTTTAAAGCTCCAGGAAATTAAAGCGGAAATTAGAAAATTAGAACTATTATCACAAAAGTATGTTGATGCTGCTAAATCAATTTATGAAGTAGAATTCTTAGAAAGTAATCTTCCAGACACAGATACATTTTATTTAATTGAAGAGGAATTAAAAAAGCTAAAGGGTAAGGGTTTAGTTAAAAAAATTTCGTCTATTTTCGATAAAAATGGATATGAAAAATATCATGAAAAATTAAATATTACAGAAGAAAATTATAACAAAATGGTTGAAAAATATAACCATTATTGGGATTTAAAGGATTTATCTGAGGAAAAATTAAGTTCATGTTATGGTGAAAATAAGGGGAAACCAGATGAAGATGCTATAAACTACGAATTACAATTATACCATAAATGCCAAATGAAAATTTCATTACAAAAAGAAGAGATCAATAAACACTTGAAAAAAGAAAAAGATGAACTTTTATTAAAATCTTATCAAATCTATATAGAGTCTCTAGAAAATAAGTTAATTTTAATGCAAGGAGAAATTTCCAATTTAGAATTTGAAATTACTAAAAAATTAAAAAAGAAAAGATATATTTCTAATTTGATTAATAACCTTCAAGATTATTTAAAAAATTTAGAGATGGATAAGAAAAACTTAATTAGTCAAATAGATGAGGATATAATAAATCAATCCGATTTTGTTTTTTCTACTGTAGTATCTTCAGCAAGTTTCCTATTGAATAATGAACACTTTGATGTAATGATTATGGATGAAGCCAGCCAGGTTGCAAGTTACATGGCTTTAATCCCATTAATAAAATGCGATAGGTTTATTCTCGTTGGAGATGATCGTCAGCTACAGCCTATTTCCGAGGAAGGGTTGAGTAAAAAATATAAAGAATCTATATTCAATAAACTCATAAAGATATACCCTGATTCTTATTCTCTGCTGGATACTCAATATCGAATGAATAAAGAGATTGCTAGCATTGCTAGTAATCTCTTTTACAATAATCAATTAAAAACTCACCATTCAGTGGAAAATCAACTAATAGACTGTGCAATAGATGAAAATATCAGTGAAATAATTTCCCCAGGCAAAGCAATAACTCTTATTGATACCTCAAAAATTGAATATTATGAAGATGGGGTCGGGAAGGGCTGTGTAAATACTAAAGAAGCACTAATTATTAGCAAATTAGTATCTTATCTTTTTTCAAAAGGTATTGAAACTGGAGATATAGGTGTTATCACTCCATTTGTGAGACAAAAAGAAAAGATAAAGGAAACTTTAAAAGAAAATGTAGAGGTAGACACTGTCTACAGATTTCAGGGCAGAGAGAAGGATATAATTATATTTAGCTTTTGCAAAAGCCAAATAGGCACAATGAATAAATATGTTAAAAGGTTCATTGGAGAACCAAATCAACTGAATGTGGCTATAACTCGTGCTCGGAGGAAATTGATAATTGTAGGAAATACTAAAACCCTGCAAAGTAGTAAACTTTTAAGAAGATTAATACAAAGTATGGGAAAAGAATCAGTGATTATGTGCAATATTGAACATTTAAGACTGTTAGATTTGGATTTTAGCGAAGATAATAAATAAATCATATTAAAAATAATTGAAATAATTGATCTATTTATTTAGATCAATTTTACCATCTAATTCTTTTAGTTCTCCTTCATCGATCATTTCATTTAAAACCTCATCAATGCGATCAAAGGTTTTTTTACTAGTGGTTTTAAATCCAAATAATCTGGAAGCACGTATCACCAGATCCCTTTTTTCACTTTCGTTTTCAAAACCAATCACCATTCTAATTGCAGCTTCTATTTCTTCAGGAGAAATAATACTTATATCAGGTTTATATATCCTTTGTCTTACAGGTATATCTGATGTATCATTGAGCAGTAAGAAATCCCCGCTACGACGGATGTTCCCATTATTTTCTGCCATTTCCACTGCACTGGATATGATATTTTTAACCTTATTTCCTGCCCTTCGAAGACCACAACCTTCTCTGATCCGCTTCACCACTTCATCAAAATGAATAGGGCCTTCAATAGATACGATTTCACTCACCACAGTTGAGATTACAGGTGTGGGGCTTTTATATAAATCATCTGAACTCTTCAAAGTGCTTAATTCATACATCTGATATGGGAGTAGCTTATCTTCCAATCGTGGTTTGGAAGGTTTGGGTGATTTAGGGACATATGTTTCATCATTATATGGAGTATCTTCAACATTTTCATATTCTGAAGATTCCCCCACATTATCAGAAATTTTTAAATCACTTTCATCAATTATATCAACTTCTGATTCTAATTCAATGATATTATTATCTTCTAAATTTTCTATCTCAGAATAGGTTAAATCCTCATTTTCTTCAATTTCTAATTCTTCAGTTACTGTTAATTGACGTGATTCATTCTCTTCACCAACTACTATCCCCCCAGTTTCATTTTTTTCAACAATTGCCCCCGAGATATCCACTTTGATTTCTAACTGTTCCCTGATATCATCTGTTAGCTCCATTTCCATGGCTTTGTTGGTGACGTCGTTTTGCAGTTTTTCTATGGCTCTTAAGAGTTTTTTCTTGGTTTCTTCCCTATTCCTGTACCAATCAGTGGACCAGACGTGGATTATTTTCCAGCCCAAACCTTCAAGGATTTGTTCTCTAAGACGATCCCTGTCACGAGCAACAAGTGAACTGTGGTACATCGCACCATCACATTCAATACCTGCCAGGTATCTGCCATAATTTTGAGAATCCATAATAGCCAGGTCCACTCTAAAACCAGCACATCCAACTTCTCTTTCCACTTCTATATCATTTTCCATAAGGAATTCATATACAGAATCTTCAAATGAGCCCTGGATTTTTTCATGCCGGTCATCACCATAACCCAGGTTTCCAGTTTCAGCATATTGCAAGAATGTTTTCAGTGCTTTAACACCAAACGGAGTCCCATTATTGACATGTAAATCCATTGCTTTGAAATTTGAAAAGACAATACATTTTTCTCTTGCCCGGGTAATAAGCACATTCAAACGCCTTTCGCCGCCTTCCTGATTTAAGGGACCAAAATTTAAGGAGATTTTATGCTGTTCATCAAAGCCATACCCAATACTAATTAAAATTACGTCTCTTTCATCACCCTGGATGGTTTCTAGATTCTTTACAAAGAAGTGTTCGTCATTGGTCTCCTGGAAATATTTCTCCATTTGAGGATGTTCTTTACGCATTAACTCCAGTTCTTCTAGAATGGCATTCATCTGTGCCACAGAAAATGTCCCTACACCTAAACTCTTACTGCCACCATATTCGTTATAATGAGCAAATATTGCTTGAACTACGGCTTTAGCTTCTTGAGGATTTGATCTAGTTTTTCCCCGTTCATATACTGTTTCCGGCAGGTATTCTAATTTTAAACCCAGTTCATGACTCTCATGGCAGGGTGATGGATAAATCAGGAGATGGTTATCATAAAATTCCTGATTGGAAACAGCTATAAGTGATTCGTGACGGCTACGGTAATGCCATCTTAGCATTTTTACTGGGAAACTACGTTTACAGAGATGGAGTATACTTTCCATGTCTGCTGCTTTGGCCACATCCTCAGTTTCTTCTTCAGAATAAATCATCTGATCAAAAAATGAGGTGGGTGGTAACTGGTTAGTATCTCCCATAACCACGGCAGTTTTTCCCCTCAAGAATGCCCCTAATGCATCTTCAGGTTTTACTTGAGATGCTTCATCAAAAATAACCACATCAAATTGTAATCTAGAATTAGTTGGATCTAAATACTGTGCAATGGAAAGAGGACTCATCATAAAACAGGGCTTGATCTGCTTTATTAAACCCCCTGTTTTTGCTAAAAGTTTTCTAAGAGGCAGATGCCCTCTTTTACGGGTGAATTCACCGCTCAATATGCTGGCCTGTGAATTAGGTGCCGCCCCACCAAATACCTGGGGTAGATTAGAATTTAATTTATTAATAAGTCGTTTCCGGTTGAGTTCAATAATTTTAGAGTCCAGGTCTCTGAATTCACTGATGCGACCCTGGTGTAAATCCCCAATAAATGTATATAATATTGATATTTCTTTAAAGGCCATGGTTAAAAGACTGTCTGCCAGATTTCCTTCCATAACATTTTTAACATCTTCCAATTTGATTGCTCCAGCTTCAACAGAGGGTATAAATGCAGAAGCCTTGGTTTTCATACACAATCGTTTTTTCTCCAGATATTGTGACCATAAAGGTAGTATGCTTAAGTGGTCCTGCCAGGATTTTAATTGAGTTTTCCACTGGCTGAAGTTAACCTCTTCTGGTTCCTTGTTAAAAAGGATGTGACTGTGAGTATTTAGACGTGATTTTAATGATTCTAGCGATTTTGCAAATTTATCACTTTCTTCCAGTACAATATTCCTATTTTGAATAATATCTTCTTTATTTATACCCTTTGACACCATTTGGATGGTTTTTTCAGTGATAACATTGTCTTGAACCAGTTGTCTAAACTGCACAATCCAGTATGCAGTAGCCCTTAAATCTTTAACTGGGGGGTTTTCTAGATTCCACAGGGATCCAAAGAATTCTCGTGCTAGATCACTATAACTTTCCAGTTCTCTTTTAAGATTCAAAAAATCCTTTAATGATTCTAAATCCTGAATAATTTCGTAATCGTTTTGTGGTGTATTTTCCAGGTATAATGAATCTATCTCATTTTTCACTTTCCGGTATTTCCCACTTAAAAACTTGATTTTACTGGAGGACTGTTCCATGTATTCTCTTAAAATTTTGTCCAGGTCTTTTTCACAGGCCGAATCATGAAAATTCTCCAAGATTTTGATATTATCCTGATATTTTTCCAACTTATCCAGCAATAAAAATGCGTCGCTTTGGTGCTGATCCCATATATTAGAATTTAAAACTTCGAGGTCCATTGGTCGGGACTCAGCGATAATCTGAGCAGCCAGGATAGCTTCTTCAAATTCGTGGAAGTTTCGTGAGGGTTTAATGCCATAAGTTTCCTCCAGATTTTTACTTGAATGTCTAAATGAATCTAAATTCTCTAGAGTATCACTTATTAAAGATTCAACCTCCCTCATAGTTGGTGGAAGAATCATACCCGGGTCCGTACCTGACCAGGGGTTTTCGGCTAAATCTGGAAGTAATTGTGATAATTTAGCCAGGTTTTCCAGTTCAATTATAGACTCTTCCCATTGATCTGGAGTTATAGTCTCAGGGGAAGGTATCCTCACCAGAGGTAATGTTTCGAAGTGTTTTTCAGAATTTTCCCTCATACCAAATAGTTGAAACGGAGATAATCGTATCTTATATAGTGGTTGATGTAGGGCTTGGTTGTAATCATTTAATTGTCTCCTTAAAGTTTCTAAACGATTTAATTGGCGATCAATATCCACTGGATCTTCATAATCACATTTTAATGTGTTTTCAAGTTCCTGCAGCACATCTTTTTTACGTGCCTTGTGTGAGTGAAGTTCAAGGCAGAACTTACCCAGCCCCACATTATCTAAACGGTTTTTAACTACTTCTAATGCGGCCATTTTCTCACTGACAAATAAAACAGTTTTACCTGCAGCCATCAATTCACCAATAAGATTTACAATAGTCTGTGACTTTCCAGTACCTGGAGGTCCTTCCACCACCAGATTAGATCTGGCTTTAACATCTTCAATAGCTGCAATTTGAGAAGAATCAGCATCCATTACATGGTAAAGGTCTTTATAGTTGAGATTTGTATCCACATCACTCTCTTTAAAATAAGGCCTTTCCTTTTCCAGGTCCGGGTTAAAAATAGATTGAATCAATGGTTTTTCAGTTATATCAATACCATCTTTATATGATGTTGGATCAAGGTCCCGGTACATTACAAATTTGGTGAATGAGAAAAATCCGAGCTGTACTTCATCGTGAACCTTCCAGTCTTTCTGTGATTTAACAGCTTTGGAAACTTCCTTCAAGTACTTTTTAATACCTTCCTCTGTTTTAGGCATTTGAAATTCCGGCAAAAGAACATCTTCTTCCTTTAATTTAGCCTGCAGGGATATATTAGTCAGCATCTCATTGCCGTCCCAATGAATGGAAAAAGACATACCGACCTTTCTTCTCTCTAGTATAACCGGGATTAAAATTAGGGGGGCTTTTCTTATATCTGCTTCATGAGGAACATTCCACTCTAAAAACCCTATGGCTAAGTACAGGATATTATAACCCTGTTCCTGTAACATAGTACGTGCTCTTTGATTTATATAAAAGAGTCTTCTCTGGAGTTCAGATGGTGTCAGTGAAGTCTCTAAAAATCTGCTTTTCTGTTCTTCTATCTCTTCTTCTTCTACTGCAGGGAATTCCCATAGTTCTGATTCAGGAGATTCTTTTGTAAGATCATCCTCTTCAACATCTTTAATTTCTTCATCCAGCTTTTTTTCTTCTTTTTGGGGCAGAAACTGCATCTTTTTTTCTTTAAGGACCAAAAAATCATAGATGTGGGATGCTTCGTCATTTATAACTTCTATAGTTCTTGATCTCGGACGAAAATTCAAAAGCTGGTTTCGCATACTTAAATCAAGGAGTTTTCTTCTTAAACTTTTAAATTCACTATTCACGATATCGTTGGTCGAGCGCCCCATATACATTCCTCAATTAAAATCACTTTAATGCAAATCTATTAATTATAAAACTTATTTATATAATTTTAGAACCTATTTCTTTAAAAACTTTAAGGAGGATATACAGTTTTTTTAAAAATTTTAATATAATTATATAATATTATTATAAGTGGTTCTCACTGTTTGATTTTATAATTGTAATATCTATTTTAAATAGATTTCTTATTTAGGATAAAAATAAAAACAAAAATCGTACAATTACTCTAATTAACTTATTTTAAAAAATTTATTTCCATTAAAACCGTATATTTTCTAATAGTATCTTAAAACCTATGGCTATTAAAATCAAGCCACCGAGAATTTCAATCTTATTTTCAAAAAGATGACCAATATTTTTACCAATATAAACACCAATTAAAGATAGAATGAATGTTATAATTCCAATTATGATGATAGGAGTTATAATTGATGTGTTTAATATAGCGAAAGTCACACCCACCGCAAAGGCATCAATACTTGTTGCAATGGATAGAATCAAGAGCTCTCTAATGGAAAATATTTGGCAAGTGTCATCACCACCAGTGCTAAAACTTTCATATATCATTTTAAGACCAATACCTAGAAGTAGTAGAAAGGCAATCCACGGTGCTAAAGTAGAAACAATACTTTGGAGATGCATCCCCGAAAACCATCCTAAAATAGGCATTAATGCCTGAAATACTCCAAATGATAAAGCAATTATTAGTGCATATTTAATATTACATTTAAGGCTTAATCCTCGTGTTATAGATACGCTGAATGCATCCATAGCCAGTCCAAATGCTAGAAATATTATTGAAATAAAATCCATATCAAACTCTCAAATAATATAATTAATGATTATTTAAATTAACATATTAAGTGTAATATTTTGACTTATAAAATCTTCTAAAAATACTTACTTATTATACAATTTAAAATAAGCTTTAAATTCAAAATTGATGCAACACATTAGGTTTCTGCTTCTTCTTCCAGATCCATAATTTTAGATAGCTTGTAAAACACTATTACTAATAAAAAATCACTTAAAAGAACCATAGCAGTTGCAATATCTGCTATAGAAAATAAGTTATATATGTTGATCACATCTAAAAACCTACTTATAGCTAAAATAGATATGGACACAGCATAGATTTTAAAATATAATACGCTTTCTTTTAGGTGGGTGAATATTAATCCCAGGGCGGCTTCTTTATATTTTGAAACTATTAAATACATTTTAAGTGAAAAATGCATGGTTAAGATGGTTAAAATGAAAACCAATCCTGAAACAATGAGCATCATTGATTTTCATCTCCTTTCATTAGTTTCTGTAATAAATAAGTGAAGACAAAAAGGATAAAAACATTAATGCCTAAAGCGGTTTCAACGAATAGAACATTTATATCCATTATATACAATAGTCCCGTTAAAAATGTGAAAAGAGAAGCAAAAACAAGTAGGGCGAAAAGAGATTTAACTCTTTTTTTATGTAAAAAAATCATAGATAAAGCAGTTTCTTTAGTTTTTAAAACATTTATTAATTTTATGGCTGAATAAAACAATAAACCAGCCAAAATTAACCCAATTACTCTTTGTAAAAAGAGAACATTGATTTCCATATCATTCAGCCCAGTTTAAACTAATAAGTTTCATAATAATTACATTTGTATTTATAGGCTTAATCTTATTAATTATTTATGGAATATTAACTACCAATACACTTTCATGAAATAAGTTATAATCCTAAATAATTATCTATTAAAAAGAGCCTAAATAGTATAGAAAGGACATCATTTTAATTAAATCTCATCATGCATCTGAGCTAAAATTAAAGCCAGAGTAACAATATCCAGGCGATTGTGTTCAATAATGGGAACCATAGGGCCAATATTGTCTTCTTTTAAATATGTGGAATAGTATCCCGGTATATGGCTTCCAGGAACATCATCCACCCTTTCAATATCAAATAAGTGTCGTTCAATAGTGGTTAATTTACAGTTGGGAAGTTTATTTCTCCAGAATCTGCGGGAGTAATGTAAAAGATCAAAGTGAGGTCTATCCAAATCATATTCAAGTCTAAAATATCTTAAACGATTTTTTATATAAGGCAAATCAAAGGTTACTCCATTGAATGATACGAAAGAGGTGTTTTCAGTTATTCTATCTGTAAATCCAGATAGTACAGCAGGTTCGTCGCCTAAATTTTTTAGTATATATTGTCTGACTTCAATTTCATTATTTTCTATACTGGCCTCACCCATTAATATTACTGGTTGGCCCGATAGCCCCAGTGTTTCAATATCCAAAAAAATAAAGTGTTCTTTTTCAGCAAAACCTGCACAATCAAGTACTCTTTGATGGGAAGATGGGTATCTTTTTTTAACCAGGCTGCTCATTTCACTACACGATTCAGATTCTAGTTTCTCCAGGAATATGGAAGCCCTCTCACTAAATTTAGGGTGTTCCTGCAGGGATTCCATGTTGTGATATCCCTGTTCTTTTAATCTTTTTTCAGTGACCTCCCCAATACCAGGTAAAAGTTTAAAATCTGAGGTCAGGGATTTTTTAATCTTTAATTGGGATTTCAATTTAAAATTAATCTTTTGACTATTTTTAATAGTCAGTACCTCTCCTTGACTGGTTTCCATAGGTTTCGCACCTAAATCTTCCAGAGATTTATCCTCATATTTTAATAATAACCTGTTTTTCAGATTTTCCAGAGGATCTAATGACTGGCACAGATATTCTTCGTGTTTCTGGTTTTTAAGAGAAGTCATAATAATCAATATAAATAATTTAATCAATCTATTTTAATTTAAGTTGAGGAAGTATTTATTGTTTATTTTATTTAATAGTCATTTCCTAAGAGCTTACTTTAAATCAAATAATTCAAATTAATTAGAGTAACTTCCTCAGACTTTCAGAAGCATCTTCATGATCTGGGTTTATACTTAAAACCCTGCTGAAAAATTGTATGGCTCCAGAGACATCACCCTGCGCCTGTAAAATCAATCCCAGTAAATACCATGCATTATCAAATTTTGGATCAATTGTTAAAATATCTGATAAATTATGTTTAGCTTCCATATATTCGCCACAGTGGTACTGGGCAGTAGATAAAAGAAAAATGATCTCTTTGTCTTTGGGCTTTATTGAAAATGCCTGATTAATATATTCCAGGGCCATTTGTTGATTTCCAAGTTTTTGCAAGGTTAAGCTCTTGTACTTCAAAAGTTCCACATCTGCTGCTTTAATTTCCAGAGCCTTGTCAATAAATGAAAGGGCATCCTCAAAGTTCTCTTCATGATATAATTCCATGGATCGCTGCTTTAATTTATCAAAGGAATTGTACTCAACATAACTTTCACTACCCATCGATGATTTTTTAAAAGACGCAGAAGATTTAGTTAAATAATCCACAACAACTTCATCCACTTTTCCAGACTCCATGGCATGGATCATTTTTTTCAAGATGTGACTGGTTGCATCTTTATGCAGTGGCCGGTTTTCGTTACCACATTTTGGTGAATAAATACATGAGGGGCATCCTTCCTTGCACTGGCAGTTATAAACCATATCTCGGGTGGATTTGACAAGTTCTTCAAAAACTTCAACAGCTTTCTCTGCTAAGCCAATTCCACCCTCATAGGCATCATAGATAAATATGGTTGGTTCCTGTGTATCTGGATGATATGGTGTGGACAGTCCACCGATATCCATTCGGTCACACATAACATGCAGTGGAAAAAGAGCAATCAGTGCATGTTCTGTCCCATGCAATCCCCCTGGAAAGATATCATCTCCATTGAATTTATCTTCCAGGATATCTTTTAGAGAAGATGGTAAAGTAAACCACATCCCCTTGGTGGAAAATTTAAGTGCAGGTAAGTCCAGAGGATAAGTTCCTAATACTTTACGGTAGTTCATGAGTTTGTATTTATAAAAATCTTCAGAAACTTCTAATTCTCCGAAGTTAACTGTTAAAGCACCGATATCTCGCCTGTAAACTTTTTCCATTATCTTAATATCCACGTCCTTCAATACCTGAGTATGGTAATCAACAGTACGCTTGGCCACATTAATAAATTTCTTACGGTTATCAAAACTTTCTACAGTATATGTTTCGCCCTGATTTATCAGAACCGCTCCTTCGTGTGCTTCACGGTAAGCATGTGATCGTTCCATTCGCTCCAATAATTTACCGGAGTGCATAACCTTAAATGTATCACTGGATATCTGGTCCAGTCCGTGTTTAAATGCCGGGCTATCATTGGCAATATATATCCAGTTGTGTGGAGTTTTTCGGATAACTCCATCATTTATTAAATCCTGAAGGTAACTTTCATCCACATCAAAGTATTCATTTAATTCTTCTCGGGTAAGTGGGAGTTCATTAACGGCACACTGCAAGTGGGCGTGGATGATGTGCTGGTTTTGAAGATCAATTATAGCATTTTCATGGGCTTTATCAAAGAAGAAGTGGGGATTGTTCATGAAGTACTGGTCCAGGGCATTTTGGAATGCAACTAATACCACTAAAGAGTCATTGTGTTTTCTACCAGAGCGACCTGCCTGCTGCCAAGTTGAAATCATAGTCCCGGGATAACCAGATATAATCACTGCATCCAGCGATCCTATATTTATTCCCAGTTCCAGGGCATTGGTAGTAGTAACTCCTATGAGGTCTCCTGATCTCAGCCTTTCCTCGATTTTCCGGCGCTCTTCTGCTAAATAACCTGCCCTGTAAGCAGTTATTTTCTCAGTTAATCTGGGCTTACGTTGGTCAATCTCCTTCTTGGACCACATAGCAATAAGCTCAGCCATTTTCCGGGAAACAGTGAAACATAAAGTCTGTAAATCGTGTAAAATGAAGTATAAAAATAAATTGCTGGTTTCCTGGTGAACAGATAGATCTGTTTTCTTTTTGTAGGGATTGTATAGTATGAAGTGCTTCTCTCCTCGAGGAGAAGTATCGCGTGAGATTAATTGGAATGATTTACCCACCAATTTTCGAGAGAACTCCTCATGATTAGCCAGTGTAGCTGACGATAAGATGAATTGAGGATTCGATCCATAATGTTTACATATCCGGCGGAGTCTGCGTATTAAAAATGCTACATTCGATCCAAAAACTCCCCTGTACTGGTGTGCCTCATCAATGACAATGAATTTAAGGTTACGGTAAAATTTCTCCCACTGGTGATGCCAGTAGAGTATGAGGTGCAGTTCATAGGGGTTGGTTAAAATTAGACGGGAGTTCTTTTTAATCCAGGGCCTTTCCTCTTTAGGAGTGTCTCCATCATAAATATTAGGCTTAATATCAATTTTTAAATCTTTTTCCAGACTTTTAATGACCTGTTGCTGGTCATTGGCCAGTGCTTTAGCAGGGTAAATATAAAGTGCAGTTGCCTCATCATCCAGAGTAAGCTGTTCCATAATAGGCATGTTAAATGCCATAGTCTTACCTGAAGCCGTAGGAGTTGTGATTAATACATTTTCACCACCCCTCACGTGTTTAAATGATTGGGCCTGGTGCTGGTATAATTTTATATTATTTTCTTCAAGATATTCCCGGATGTTCCCGGGTAAGTCTTCCACCACACCGTATTCTGCTTCTTTTAAAGGGATAGTTTCTATATGCTCTATCTTATCACGGAAGCGGATGTCTCTTTTGATTTTATTTAAAAGCTTGTTGACCATTTCTGTCACTAAATTATGTCCTTAATAAGATTAAAAAGTTTTTTCAATATATCTAATGTGATTATGCACTTAATAAATGTTGTTTTATTAATTAATCTTATTTAACTACACACAAAAACATCTAGAATAATATTTAATTTATAAAAATAGAAACATTAATAAAAAATTATTTAGAATAATTCAATTCTTTAAATTTTATCTCAAATGCTGTCCCTTTAGAATTATGCATTTGTATTTGTCCACTAATTTGATCAGTTAAACGGTTAACAATTTGAAGGCCCAATGAATGAGTATTACGGAAATCAAGATCATCTGGAAATCCCGAACCATTGTCTGAGATATTGAGGATGAATTCATTATCCATTTTTTTAAAAGCTATGTTTACCTCTCCTTTAGATAAATCTCCAAAGGCATATTTCAAGGAATTAGTGACCAGTTCATTAACCATTAGTCCTAAAGGTACTGCAGTATTTACATCCAGCATAATATTTTCAACATCTAAATTGAGTTTTATTCTTTGAGAATTATCCGTATATGATCTGAATAGATTTAAAGTTAGTGTCCGTAGATATTCTCCAAAGTTTATGCTTTTGAGATTATTTGAACTGTATAATCCTTCATGTATCAGTGCCATACATTTTGCCCGGTCATCACTTTCTTTAAGTATTTTTAAGGCATTTTGATCAGTTACATATACAGATTGTAAGTTTAATAGGCTGGAAATCACAGAGAGGTTGTTCTTGGCCCGGTGGTGGATTTCTTTCATTAGAATCTCTTTATCTTCTAATGTCCTCTTGATTTCAATATCTGCCTGTCTTTTCTGTAAAGCAACCGAAACCATACTGACCAGCGTTTCCACAATATCTTTTTTATCCATAACTTCTTCGCCGCGTGAAAAAATAGCAACTGCACCGTATAAAGTATCATCCCATAATAATCCCATGCCATAACTCTTTTTTATCCCAATCATCTTTTCAACTAGCTGACAGACTCTTTGAGAGAATACCTGGCCTGTTGCCGAGTACAGTCCTCGGTTGAGTTCTTTAAATCGTCGGTTGATCAGGCATTTTTGCAAGATTTCATCAAAATCAGTATAACTGGCCTTAATATCCAGGAAATCTTCCCCTATAAAACGGCCCAATACATTTATTATTTTTTGATCTACACCCTTTAGACTGGCTACACCAAATTTATTTAATTTCTCATCACAAGATGTTACCAGTATTATAGATTCTGGAAAAAGTTTTTCTAATTTTAAAGCAGCGAATTCATAGATATCATCTTCAAAAGGAATATCAACCAGTTCAATGGCACTCCTGGAAAGTAAGCGTTCATTTTCCAACAGCATCTGGTTCCGCTCTTCATCATATTTTATAGCTGCTTCTAGTTTTTTTATAATCCTTTTAGAATGTTTAAGGTCATCTAGAAGTTTTTCCTTTGAAATGTTATCCATTTAATCACGCGTCAAAATAATCTATTGATTAATTAATATTTTAATTTTATTAATTTATGAATATTAATAGTTTTACTAAGTATTACTCTTTAAAATTAATATTAAAAATAGTTAGTTAAAAATTTAGAAATTGTATTATTTTCCAAACCATTGAAAAAAGATTTAATAACCGAATAATTTAATTAAATAAAAAAAGAAGATTTAGGGTAAAATTAACCCCTATTTTACTAGTAGTTTATACCATTAAAGTTGAAACCATGTATTTTGAGATTGAAGAATCTTTTAAAGAACTTTAAGAATCCTTTCATGTGTCTTATTGATGCATTTATACTGCCGGGGAATATGGTCCCATCAGTTGATTTGGTTTCACATATAACAGACCTGATACCGTTTCTGGTGGTCACAGTAGTTAAGAGTCCTCGATACTGCATTACACTGTGCACCGGTGACCGGGCATATTTACCAATATATCTTGCTAGTTTAGATCCTCCCGGGTGAGTTAAAATAACGTTTTGTCCCAGTGGATATGCATCGTAGGTATTGGTACAGTGGAAATCTCCCAAGTATTTCACATTATATTTTTTTGCCATTCTGACCACTATATTAGATGGAGAGCCTTTTACATAAGAAATATGATTTAAATTCCTTCCATTGAATCGTCTGATATTCTTGGCTGTGGAAGATGGTGCTACAAAGGGTATAATATAGATTGTACCTTTTATTGTCTTACCATTAAGGACATTGATCAGTTTCATGGCAGCAATTTGTGTCGGGAGTTCATTGGGATGTATTCCAGCAACCATCATAACTCTGGGGCCTTTACCATTCCCAAATATAACCATAGGTGTTCCTTTTTTAGCTGCTTCCACTACTTCTCTGCAGATTGCACTGTTAGGAATATTCTTTTTAATGCGCCAGTTTTTTAAAACATTTCCACCGGTTTTCCGGTTGATTATTTTAATTGTGTAATTCTTCTTTGCCGAACCATTGGTGGTTACTGAAGAAGATTTTGTAGTGTTATTAGAAATAGAGCTTACAGTTGATGTATCCTTTACTTTAGTAATCTCTGCATTACTATTTTGAGTATCTGCTGCTGTTACAGTACCTGCAATAGCAATAAAAAAAACAAAAATCATAGATAATATCAAAATTTTAGAAATATATTCCGATTTCAGATTTTACCCCCCGGTAATATTTATACTGTTATTCTGTCTAGCCAGTTATATAAATTATATTTATAAAAATAAAAGAATGATGAATTTTATTATCAGTGATTCCAAATTCTTCACTGATTATTATTTAAAAAAGCGTATTTTGAAAATCTTTAACCGGTTCCAGGACCCCATTTTTACGGATATGGGTTACTTTGAATCCTTTTTTAAGTAAATTTTGGCCAATAAGATGGTGACGATGGCAATTATAGGGGTTTTCTTCACTACACATGAGGACAATTTTATGGTCTTTAGAAAGAATGGTTAATTCACGAATTCCATCCTTAAATTTTAATGTTCTGGAGAGAATCTGATAATTTACTTTACCATCTTTGTAATATTTGGCGTCGCGGGGTTTTCCCCCTATATTGGGGCCAAGAAATATATATTCAATGGACACATTTTCCATGGATTCTTGGAGTTGTTTTTTATTAAATTGAGGGACATGCTTGCTGTAAGGTGAAGAACGGATATCAATAAGTGTATCTATATAATTATCATTCAATATTTTTATAAAATCAGGCATTAAGTGGTTGCTATGACCTATGGTGAAAATAGTGGAATCTGACATTTAATATCTCCAAAAATTAAAAAATATTATATTTATAAACAGATTTACGAGGTATTAATATAAAACCATGCCAATTCTATCTTTTTAAAGCTCAGAATTATTTTATAGTCTCTGACTCTCAATCTATACTAATTTTTATATCATTTCAATTTTTTAATATCTAAAATAGAGTTAAAACCATTTTTGAGTTCAATTAAACTATTCTCAATCAATTTAAAATAATTTTTATCCATTTTTTCCAGTTGGTTTGGAATTTTTTATCCAGAAAGATCTTATATTTCATTCAACTAAAGAATTTTTTTCTTTTTTCAATTCATTAATATTAGAATTTCATCTTCTTCTGGAAAGTTTATACCAATTAATTGAGAATCAACAACGTATTCATTTTTTTTAACATTAATTATAATTTAAGCAAGTTCTTTTTCTATTTCACTCAACATTAAGGTAGAATAATTTATTATTCATATCTTAAATATTTAGCAATTTAATAAAATATCAAAAAGATATAAAATTAAGACATTTGTTTTTATTTATAGCCTAAACCAAGTGTTTAAAAACTCCCATAATCTTAACATTGACCAATCCATAATAAACTGCGCAATATATGGAGGGGATCATATAAAACTTTAAATGCATTATTCTGGAGTTTGCAAAAGTCTTCCATGGAACAATCTACTGTATACATGATGCAAATAAAAATCAATTAATACAATATACATCTTAGATTTTTAAATAAAATATTATTCAAATTTTCTTATTCAATTTTTAAGTGAAAAAATAGTGCTTTTTTTAATAAATGGTTAGTTTAGGTTAATAATGCAGCGAATGATACGATATGTAATATAACCTTTTTTGATTAAACAACTGTAAAAACAAGAGAATATATTAATTTATAAATTTTAATAAAAAGAACATTTAAGAGTCTAAAAAATAATCAAATTAATACAAAACATCAGCCAAATATCTAAGATAATTGTTAAATACTCTGCAAAAAATATATAAAAAATAGGTTTTAGACTATTAATTAAATAACGTGGTATTATGAGCGAATGGGTAGAAGTAAAGAAAGACGAAGAAGAAAAGAAAGAACAAGCCACTATTTGGAGTCCCAGCGCCATGGGAGAATCAATTCAGGGCATTTATATTGATATGGAAGAAAATGTGGGCCAGTACAAGAGCAACATGTACACCCTTAAGGGAGAAAAAGGCGAAGTAAAGTTATGGGGGTCTACTGTACTAGACAACTTGATGGAGAAAGTACCATTTGGCCATGAGGTTAGGGTCACTTACAATGGGACGCAGCCATCAAAAAATGGGAAAAACCCCTGGAAAGATTATAAAGTGGAGTACCGGAGCGTTTAGATTATTAGTAAAAATAGTGTAATTTTCAATCATATTAATTGAATCATTTATGAACTAAAACCATTCAAAAATAAATAAAATACATTTAACTTCAGAAATTTAAATTCTTGTTCTAAAGTTTAGCTATTTTCCTTTTTCAACTTCACTAGTGATATGAGAATTTTTTAAGATAGCTTTTTGAAAAGATAGCCATTGTCTAAATTTTAGAGTATAATCTAAGAAAAAAATAAAAAAATAAGAGGATAAGATTTGCGTTGTTTATCCTCCAAATCTCCCTTTTTTATAATATCCTACTCCAAACAGACCAATCAAAAACAGAACTCCAAGAATGAATACTGCTGAAACTTCAGAGCTGGTATTTTTTGAAAATCCAGAGGTCACTTCATATGATTTGGATTTACTGGATGATTCTCCATTAGAACCCCCAGTACCACTACTAGAAGAACTTGGACTTTTTGTAGTTGAACCGGATTCACCAATGGAGGATGATGCCGATTGGGAGTTGCTTGAACCAGATTTTCCATCAGTTGATCCAGAATCACTTGATGATGGCTGGGATGGGTTCGTTGAGGAACCAGATTCTGAGTAAACAGCTTCTCCCAATGTTGCAGCTTGAAGTATGTTAGAATATGCTTTTTTCATAGCTGATGAAGCTGAAGAGACTGATACCACCCACTTATTAAATGCCAGGTTGGCACAGGTGTGGTGGCAACAGGCTACACCATATTCTACAGTGGCCTGAATGTATCTATTAGCCAATTCAGTAATCATTTTAGAATCAGCTTTCCACATTCCTTTACGGGCCGCAGTCAATAACCATCCAGCCATACTCTGGAATGAAACAGATTTGTAGTCTGCATTCACTGTAAACTGAGAACTGAGGAGATTATTGGCCAGAAGATCCCAAATAGCATCACTTACTACACTCTTGCCATCGGTGCCTTTATTTATAACTGCAAAGGCAAAAAGGTTCTCATATTTTGAAGCGTATTCCAACCAGCCACTAGGTGTTTTTAAGAGTGCTTCCTGGTATTTGGGATTTAAAATCATTGATCTGACTTCAAATTCCAGCTCTTCAGTTAGTGTCCGGCTTATGATATCGTTCTTGTTACGAATATCAATTATAGCTGTATCTGGATTCGCCCCTAAATACTGTGAAGCTAACAATAATCCACCGTACCAGTCATAGTAATCATCAGAATCTAATAATCTCCATGTACTATCAATATTCTGAGTTATTAAATTTGTACTGGCGAGTAAATATTCTAAAGTGGCTCTGTTTTTAGATACCATTATATTGCCATCTTTATCTATTGTCCAGGCATTGGATAAGCGAGATAAATATATCTCCGCTAGTTCTGTAGTAATGCATGTACTATTTTCCCACTTGGCAGTGTTGGGGAGAAAATCGGATATACCTGTACCTTCTAAAACACCAGCCTCCAGACCAAATATTCTATCTAGTGAAGAGTGTTCTGCGTAATGTTTTTTCACATAGTTTTGTCTGCCAGTTTCATTGGTATTATTCACCAGGTAGACTGCATTGTTCATTAATCTCAACCAGTAAATATTGCTGGTGACAGCTGTTGCGAAAACATCAATACGTGGCCTCTGGATAATTTTACCATTATCTAAAGTTATGGTTAACTCAGATAAGTCCATCAATGTTATCCCAGTTACATCGCCATTACCCGTTATACTCCATGTAGGTTTTACACCTAAAAGGTAGAGGAATTCTGCAATACCTATACCTTCTGTTCTGAGAAGTTCAGTTCCCCACATAACCAGGGCTACTATTTCAGGGAATGCACCATTGTGCTCCTGGAAGTAGTCAACCAATATTTTATCAACTATCTTTTTTGCTGATTCCCAAGAAGCTTCAGTTGGCATTTTAGTGGTATCTACTGCATATATGCTGGTTCCTGTAGGTAGTGAATCCGAGTAGGAAGGGTCTGCTGATAGCCCAGGTATCACATAGCCACCACTTAAGGCATTCATTATAGAAGTCCATTCCAAGTTGGATCTAATGGCAGATATCACATTTTCACAAAATATCAGGTTATTATAAAGAGCACTGGAATTAGTTATACCTATTTTTAATGCCAATGCATCAACTGATGTTCCATTTACTAGTTCACCTATGTAGTAAGTAAGATTATTTTTAATGGCTGAAACCTGACCCAAATAACTGCTGTTGTGAAGCATGGTGTAGTAATCTATGGAAATTGAGGGGTAGAGTAATTTTTTGATGTTCTCCAAGATTTCTGTTCGGGATGAAGAAATAGTAATAGTTTCCTGAATCAATTCATCACCCTGCAGTACGTAACCTAAACTATGCAGCCCCAGCGTAATTATATCATTTTCTAATTCATTCAGGTTATTATGAAGATCATCTAACCAGTCTTCGAACGATTGTCCTTGTTTTAACTCAGAAAATCCTAATGTCTTAACCATAGCCTGAATTTTGATTTTATATTCTTCAGCTATAGCTGAGGAATTAACCTTAACTGCAGTTTCATAGTTGTTAATATAACTCTGTAATATAGTTAGATTGCCATACAGGCCTGATGATACTGTGGCAGGAGTCATGTGACTTATTACTAAAGCAAATGACCTGTCTTTTGCTACCATTCCCTCTCCAGGGTTGGATACAATATATGGGTAGATATTGGGTATGGTTGAAAGTTGGAATGTCCAATCGTCTGCTTGCAACCCCAAAGATCTTCCCGGAAGCCACTCTAAAGTCCCATGGGTTCCCAAGTGTATCATGGCATCCGCGTGGAATACTTCATCAAGCCATCTATAAAATGCCAAATACTGTTGATGAGGAGGTAATGTGGCATCGTGGTAGTTTTTCACTTCTTCCCATCCCCTGCTTGGTTGGACAGTTATAAATACATTCCCACATACTAATCCAGGGATTACTAGGTATGAATTATTATAGGTCATTATATTTCCCAGTCCTGTTCCCCACTTAGCAACCAACTCATTTTGAAGAGTACTGGGAAGTTCCCTGAACCATTTCATGTACTGAGTGAGGTTTATCAACTGCTGGTTGGCTATGAGACTCGCTGAATTGTTCCCCACATAGGAGTTTAAGAGTCCCTGTGCCCAGGAACCTTTGTTACCGAATTCTGCAACCAGAGTATAAAGTTGGGTTGTAGTTGGAATTTCATTTTTTCCCATACCAATATCATATCCTGCATCATATAATTGTTCTAAAAGATCATGCAGGCTCTGGAAGATATCAAGATATGATGCACCTAGCTCGGATTTACCCGGGGGATAATTGTAGAGAATAATTGCAATTTTTTTATCTTTATTGGGTTTTTCTTTGAGATTAGCCCAACCATTGGTAAGTTGAACCACCTTAGCAATTCCCTCTGCTATCGGTTTTTCATTACCATTAGCATCGACATAAGATACAGGGATAGCCCCAAATACTCCTTCAAATTGTGGAAAAGTCACAGAATAAGTCCATTCTGCTTGAGGTCCATATTCACTAGTGTAACTGTATTCACTTATAGAGTTCAGTGCCCGCAGTATTTCGATATTCATTTGGGCAAATTCGTCTATGGCACCGCCATCTGCCATATTTGCATAATCCATGGACCAACTGTAGAGTGAGTTTACAGCTACTACACCTCGAGATAATGGTCCTGATCCATTGACCCCTGTGGTTAAACCTAAAAGGAGTTGGCTCATTGAGGGTGTAGTTGATTTCTGGAATATATTTAGAACTGCTCGTCCTGTTGATTCATATGCTTTGATCATAGCATCTACTAAAGCACCTCCAGGGTAGTAACTAGCAATTACCACAAATGAACCAGTGATACTACTTTTTGTGCTGTTGTACCATCCCTCAAATACATTGTAAATATCTCCGGGGGAGTTATGAATGGCAGACCATGATTTGTATTCAGTAGTCATCCAGTTTAAACTTCCCACACCATCTGAGTTATAACCCGGATTGGAGATGATCCAGTTGTTTATTTCTTCTGTGGTGGGACTTGTTCCAAATATTCCATAGTCAGGGTGATAAATACCCCAGCTGGGACTGGTTAATACTGGTGTTTTTCCTGTTTTTGTTGGATTTACACTACTTTCTCCAAGTAAGAAATAGATATAGTCCAACATATTTGCCATGTTTAATTTAACTGTGTCATTATCAATCACAGCCTCTGCCTGCCAGTATGAACCAATATATGTATTTTCCAGACTGTTAGGAGTGTTATTAGTTGAATTTCCGCCCAGGAAGTTCCAGGAATTAATGACATTTTTAAGGAAATTGGTATTGTATATTCCAAAAACATAAGCAACCATATGGTTCTGATTGGCCGGGCTATTGGCTATATCATCTACTGATACCACACAGTCCTGGGTGTACATATCAATTAAAATGAAATTGGCATAATCTAACATCCAGTGTCTGTAATTCTGGTTGCTGTTGGAATTATAACTGTCAATTGTATAGACCCTGCTGCTCATATTAGTTAAGATGTTCATCTTATTAGCTTGGCCATTACCTGATGTACCATAATAACTGATTATGGCTATATCTGGGACAAAAGTATGGTTGACGGTTATAGAATCTGCTACCACTGTCAGGTTTACTGCATATTTTTTATAGGTTTTATATGCTATTTCTAAGGTGTATTTTCCCTGTTTCACATTGGAAAAAGTGTATGTACCGGATGTTGTGGTATTCATGGTATAGAGTATCTGGTTGTAATTAGTCTGGTTTCTAAGGTATACTGTTGCATTGGAAACCGGAACGCTTTGGTTGTACTCACTAACGTAATCTCCAGTTGAGTTGTTGTATGCATCCTTAACAGTACCATTAATGTTTGCTGCAGATACTGATCCACATAAACATAGGACCATTATTATAAGTAGGATAAATATTATTTTTTCTCTCATTAAATTCTCGACCTCCCTTTTGAAAATAATTTCACGAAATTCATTTAAAAATTAGATTAAAAATCTAATTCTTAGTCAAGTGCATATTATCACTAAAAAATAGCCATAATTGTACACCACATACTACTAAATACATAATGTGATATATATTTATCCAATTAGCTTGATTAAATATCAAATGTTCTTGATTTTAATAATTTAAAGGATTAGATTAATAAGAATATTTCAAAAAAAAGTGTTAAACTCTAAATAAAAATAAAAAAGAAGGTTAAAATTTTAGTCTCTAAAGGTTCAAAGGTTTTTATAAAAAAAGTAAATTTTAATTTTACTTTTTAAACTTCACCTGGTTATTGCTGTAGTTGGATTCAATAGCTTTCCTGTTGTAGTTGATTTTAGCGTATTTGTACTTCTTCTTGTGGGTTTTGTATTTGAAAAACTTGACTTTCACCGTTTTGTACTTTCCACTCCCAATTGCTGAGACTTTTACTACCTTGTACTTTTTAGAAGTGTACCATACTTTAAGGTAAGAAACTTTTGATGCCGCACTACCACTGTTTTTAATAGTGATATAATAATTATTGCCGGATATTTTGATTTTTGTTACCTTTAAATCAGCACCTTTTACAATGATCGTTCTGGATGTTGTCCATGGATTGTACTTAGTATTTGAATTACTCACTGCTTTTAATGTATGTGAACCGATTTTAGCATTTTTACCTATGGTGTAGTGGTATACTGCAATTCCATAGGCATTGGTTGTGGCTTTGGCGATGTATTTCCCGTCCAGGTAAAATGAGACCACCATACCTGAAACTGAATTGTTCTCCTCATCAACAACCCTGGCCTTAAAATCAACACTACCACCTAAAGTTATATTGCTGGAATAAACCGTAATCGTAGTATTTCGTGGATAGTTACCTCGCACAGTATCGTTATTTAATGATATTACTGCAGAGTTACCTTTTTTTACAGAAGAAACCAGATAATTGTCTTTTACTGTAGTATTTTCAGCATTGGTAGAGTTAACGGCCCACCTTCCATTGGTGGCTATGTGGTTTTCAAAAATCTGATTGTTTTTAGAACCTGTAATTACGTAGATACCAATGTTAGTTGCAGGTATGGGGTCACTGTGGCTGTTAATGATTTCTATTGCATTATTTGAGTTACCCTCAGCTGTAATGTAATTTTTTAATATGGAATTATTTAAAGCACTATATAATCCCATTCCAATACTGTAGTTCCCATATCCTGAGAAATAGTTTTGAATGAACTGATTGTAACTGGCGTGATCCAGTGCAGCCCCGTAAGTAATATTAGACTGTGTGGTGAAATTATTCCCACTTATTAAAGAATTTTCACTTCCAATCATTACCAGACCATAGGCATAGTTTAAAGCCGTTGTTATAACATTGTTACCGGCAAGGGTGGTGTTATAAGCGTACCATCCTAAATTCACACCATTACTGTAACCAACCCCTGTAGTGGTAATATTGTTACCTGTAAAATAGTTGTTGGCGGATAATGATTCATTAGTTGCTGGTTCAATACACTGATAAATAGTTAGACCATATGCATGGCCACCCCCAGAACTTATAATCTCATTATTTGCCACGAGATTATGATTACAGTTGTAATAGAAGTTCACTCCGGCAATTGGATTATTGGAAGATGTGGTATCAATTATATTTCCCATAATGTTATTGTAGGATGACTCCTCCAAATAGATACCTAGTGTAGGGAATTCTAAGCTGAATCCTCCAGTTTCCGGGCCGGTACCATTGGTTTTGATTTCATTTAATAAAATTTCATTATAATTGGATCCTTTTAAAAAAAGGCCATGGGTGATACTGGAACCTGTGGCAGAAATTTTATTTCCACTTATAATGTTTTTATCAGATTCTGTTAAGTATATACCGTAACTTTCTAATTCCTGATTTACAGAGATATCATTGGCTTTTATAGTGTTGTTTTCGCTCTTGTTTAATATTATTGCGTTTTGATTATTATTTCTAATTGTTAAATTTGATATATTAGAACCCGATGCACTTTCAAGAAGAGTTATTGTTCCATTATATATAACTGAGCCTATTTGTCCCATGATATTCAGTGGAACAGACAAAATCATGTTCTTGTTATAAAATTCACCGGACAAACGGAAAGTGTCTCCGGGAACCACGTATGACTCTTTTAATGTTCCGTCATCATTGAAGTAGGTGCTGTAATTACTGTCAGTTAAATCAAAGATAAGAGGTGCAGCTGTAGGGTTTTGTTCTGTATTAAAATTAATGCTTTCGTTACCGACTTTTCCACTGGCCTCCAGGATATTGGATAGGAAAATAGTATTTACTGATTGGGCTGCATCAATAGAGAACACGGAAGTGGTATTTATATTATTGTTAACCACCACATTATTTCTAGGTTTTTTACTGGATGACTGCCCCTGAAAGAGTATTCCAGTGCTATTAGAACCAATAATATTTCCAGATATGTAGTTTCCATAGGACAATCCATAAATATAGATTGCTTCTTTTGTGTCGGTGTTTATCCTGTTTTCGGTGATGTTGTTGTTTGAGCCTAAAATGTTGATTCCATAAGCAGAACCCACACTAATCGTATTATTGTATATTGTAGAGTATGATCCAGTAGATTGTATCCCATTTACAGTTGAATTTAATCCATATATTGTGTTTCCACTTATATTACAATTGTATCCTGCATAGATACCCGTATCTGTGGCCCGAATAATATTTTCAATAATATTATTCCCCTCTTCTGAATCTGATTGGGATGATACACCACGGTATGCCCCGGTGATATTGTTCCCTTTTATTTCATTGTGATGCCCCATAACCTGTATGGCATAACACCATGATGTGTCCACTCCATAAAGGTTGTTTTCAGTTATATTGTTATATGTGCAGGGGTTTCCATTGCTGTAATCTGCAAAACTATAGGTACAGAGATATATACAGTTGGATACATTGGAAGTGATATTGTTGTTTGAAATATTGTTATAGTGGGAGTCTCCCAGAATTAAAGGAGAATGTGTCCATCCATTGATTGTTTCAGACTCTGATAGGTTGTTTTCAATTATCTGATTGTATTTTGAACCTACCAGGGCCACACAATAACCTCGACATCCATCGGAGTGTATCGTGTTACCTTTAATGGTGTTGTTTTCTGTATTTAAGAGATAGATACCTTTAGTATTATCTTCACTGTTGTTTATTGTTAAATTAGTGATATTACTCCCTGATCCAGTAGACAAAATAATCAATGTTGTATTCACCAGTAGAGCTGTTTTAGTAGTGCTGGTAATATTCAATGGCCGATTTATATTCATTTTTTTATCGGTGAATGTCCCTGATAAATCCAGGACGTCCCCTTCCACCACTTCAGAATTATTTATGTCTCCCGAATCATTGAAATAGTTTGAATAACTTTCATTTGTTACATTATGTATGTTGGCCCCGTTAACAGCCCCTAATAAACAAAAAAATATGAAAAATGCTGCTAAGAAGCCGGGTTTAAATAGTTTTTTCACCATATCTCACTCCATTTTACTTTAATTATATTCAAGTGTACTTGAATATTTAATTATGATAAGTGATTTAGTATAAACTTTACCCAGAAAAATAATAACAAAATCATTAATTTTCCTGTTTAAGTTAATATTCTTTTAATTAATAATATTACCAGCCCCATATTTTTAAATTTTACTTGATTTTTATTAAAGTAAAATGGAAAAAAATAAATATTATGAACTATTATTTTTCTGTAATAAAATATGATAAAAATAATTTTTTTATAAATGGTGTTGTTTCTGCTGCTGATTGGGAGGTTCATCCCGGGGAGAGTATTCAGTCTACTATTAACAATGCTGCAGATAATGATACAATAACAGTAAAAGATGATGGTTTGTCCAGTACTTATCATGAAAATATTATCATTACTAATAAAAAGGTGAATCTAAAAACAGAAGGGAATGTTACCATAGAAGCTTCAAATGTAAACCAACCTGTAATTTATCTGAGTCAAACAAGTGGAACGGTTATTTCCGGATTTAATATTCATGGGTCAAATCATTTCAACACCAGTATAGGCATATATCTGGATGATGTAACTGACACTCTAATTTCCCAAAATAGTATTTCCGGAGCATATAAAGGTATTTTTTTGCATTATGGTTATGGTAATACTATAACAAATAACAACATTACAAACAATAATTATGGGATTTATACCCTGGAATCAGATGAATGCAGCTTTATCGGAAATAATGTAATCAATAATATAAAAACAGGTTTTTATTTCTTATCTCCTGGAGTAAATTATGCCCACTTTAATAGGATTGCTCAGAATGGGCGGTGTGGTCTTTTTAATGAATACTCAATGATATATATCTCAGAAAATTGGTGGGGGTCCAATGATGAACCCCAAATACAACAATTAGATAATATAGATTGGGGAAATGAAAATATTGACATTGCTTACAAAGGAAATCCGGGGCTTTATAACAACTGGCTTGTTTTAAATAGAAATATTAGTTATGCTAATGGTATTTATAGTATAAATACTAATTTTACTCCGTATTCTGGTGAAATCGATTATAACTGCTATTCCGGATACATTTATGATAATCACTGGCACATCCCTGATGGCACACCTGTATATGTATTATATTACATCAATAAGATAAGTACGGGTTATACAGTTAATGGTACAGCTAATTTGACCTTTTATAGATCTGATGCAATACAAATAACTATATCTGTGGATGATGAAAGTCTTACTGACCTGGTTGCCCCCGTAGTAAATGCAAGTCATGAAACTGGTTTTTATAATCATTATTTAAATGTAACTTTAAATGTCACTGATAACCTGGATACTAATCCTGTGATTTATTACACTCTAGATGGAAGTACTCCCAATATATATAATAGCCTGATTTATAATGCACCATTATTAATTCGTAATAGTACTGTTGTGAAATTTTTGGCCCTTGATTCATCAGGTAATCAAGCAACAGTTCAAAGTCGTAATTACATTATAATAAACCATCCTAGTGGTTCATATAATGTTCCTTCTTTAAATGTAACCTTACAAACAGTGAATAATACGGATTTAATATTTTACAGTTTCAATAATGGAACAACTTGGTATAATTCCTCAGGAAACGTGACCTGGAACCTTTATGAGGATATGTGGAATATATTATATTATAGTAGGGATTCACAGGGACATAACTCACCTACTAATAATGTATCCTATGTGATTGATGGTACGGCCCCATATGTTTGGACAAATAAGGGTACTGGTTTATATAATCAATCCGTACCTGTGAATTTAACAGCTAGTGACAACTTAGATACAAATCCACTGATCTATTACACATTAGATGGATCTAACCCAACTAATTCCAGTATACTTTTCACAGGACCATTAAACATCACTAACACCACTACTTTGAAGTTTATTGCCATAGATAACTTGGGTAATATGGGTTCAATTGTCACAGAATATTATATATTTTCACCAATTGGTAACTTAAATACGGGAATTGGTTATGATCTTATTCAAATTGCTATACTTGATCCTTTGACTTTAGATGGGCATGTTATTGAGGTTGCAAATGGTACTTATGTGGAGAATGTGGTGGTTAATAAGAAGGTTAGTTTAATTTCTGATGGTGATGTGACAGTTCAAGCGGCGAACACTTCACGCCCTGTTTTCACCATTATTCAAAGCGGTAACGGATCTCTGATTCAAGGTTTTGTTATATCTGGGGCTGTTAATAGTTATGGGTTATGTTTGGATGGAAGTTCAAACTGCACTATCAATAACAACACAATAACCAGTAATTACTTTGGAATCCTTACTAATACTATCAAAACTGAGAACAATACTATTATCAACAATAATATAACTCTTAATCAAGAGGTTGGATTAGGAACTTTCAATGCGGATAATTATGTAATTAATGGGAATACAATCACTTACAATGGATACTGCGGCATAGAACTCCTTGATTCAAACAATAATATCATCTACACTAACCTGATAATGGATAATGAGGGTCATGGAATTTTTATTTCAAATTCAAACAACACCCTAATTCAAAATAACCTCATCCCCGGAAATATATTGGGGCTATGGGTTGAATATAGTGAAAATTGCACAGTTTATGGGAATTTAATAACTCAAGGCACATATGGAATATATACTAATTCTTCATCGGCTGACATTAATTTTAACAGAATCGCTTCAAACACTTATTATGAGCTTATTAGTGAGGATGGAACGGTAAATGCGACAAACAATTGGTGGGGGTCAAATACTAATCCTGTGAATTTAGGGGAAATTATCTTCAGTGGATATGTGGATTACAATCCATGGCTCGTGCTGAGTATTGACAATACTTCAACCATTAATTCCGGTGGAAAAGCCAGTATAATCGCTGATTTAACTCATAATAATCTGGGAGAGGATACTTCATCTCAAGGACATGTTATAAAAGGACTACCTATTACTTTCGGCACAAATTACGGAACAATTAGCAACCAAGCACTTACTTTTAATGGACAGGCAGCTGCCATTTTGAATCTGGGCACCACAGGGTCTCGAACAGTTACAGTTAATGCATCTCTTGATAGTCAGACTGTTTCCAAACAGATAGTTATTGCTCCAGGTGTAGCAACACTGAATATTACAAGCACGGCTTTAAACAGTTCCACACTCCAACCCATAACTTTAAGTTATAATTTGCCTTTGAATAATTCAGTCTCTTGGCTCAGTGTATTATGGAAGAATACTTATCTGTTTTATGGTGAATTACAGATAATAGTTAATGGAACTATAGTAAAAAGAGTAGGATATGTTAATCCCGCTTATAATACCTGGAAGAACAGTTATCGTAGTGATGTTTTCAGGGCCATTATTTATGCAAATAATTACATACTGCAGGAGGGTATGAATACAATTACAATACCCGTAAGTTTTTGGAATGATTTAAAATCATTGTACAATTTAACTAACATAGAATTAGTTTTTGTCCAGAATCACCGATTAGAGTTCATTGACAATCTAACAGTTAAATTAACCTATCCTGGAGTAAAATCACCGACGATGACGGTTACTGATCCTCAAAGTAATAGTACAATAAATTTAAACTTCACGGGCAATGTTGTTAACCGGTCCAGTCAGATATTCTATATGGATGGAAGTTTAGGGACTGCGGGATATGAAGGTGTTAAAAGTTTCGCCATCGCCACCACACGGGTTACGGATGAGATTGCCCAGTATTGGGCAAGTCAAAAAAATGCAACATACAATAATGGAACTCTATTATATCCTGCAGGTTCAATGAAAGCAGCTTATGGAACCTTTTTCACGGCTTTAATGTTGATTTACTGTCATGACACTCTAGCAGATACCGCCGCAACTGAGTTTAATGTTACATGGAGTAGAACACATCCAGTAGTAGTTTCTCTGGGCGATGATGCAAATCAAACTTACTTAACCCTAGAATGTGACCACAGTATGGGCATGACAGTTATCGGATCGTTGAAGAATATAATACTCTTTAACTCAGCATGTTCTTCTCAAATTTCCACCATTGAATACGGGATTATGCGAAACCTGGATTTCAACTCCCAGTATGGCAATGCAAGCTTGGATATTATGGGGTCCGTGACAAGAGACATGTTCTATACATTCCTTACAGGAACAGATATGGAAGTATTCACACAAGACGGTTACATTTTCATGAAACTAGTGGGTCGTGACGATTTGATACTGCTTTATGATCCGGAAACGGGTATTATGCGAGATATTAATACCGAGAATGGGTTCTGTGGTGCATACTGTTTTCATAACTCCATAACAGAAATGGCTAATGATTTATTTAATGCAATTTCGAATAATGCTTCTGATTTTAGAAATTGGTTAATGGATACTATGGTGAATTTTAATTGGGGTATGATTGATGTTAATTTCAATGGGAAAAAATATTGGTATCTGGCAAAAACATATGGTACTGCAGCAGGATTTGTATTCGGGCTGTTTACTGGTTCAACTGAAATAGTAATAGGTACTGTTGTGATTGAAGTAATAAGCCAAGGGTATGATTTTGTTTTTGATCAATCCCTCCCTTCAAATAAATTTTGGGATACTCCCTGGTTAGAAATAACAGTCAATGGGCGTATAGTGCTTGTTAGACGTCATACTTTGTTTGAATGAAACATTATCAGTGTTTCATAAGGTTTTAATTGTAAATTAAGATGGGAGAGATTATAATGGAAGAAGTTATGGCAAAAGGAGATTATGCTTTTTTACTATTTTTTTTATTTGTGGGTGCTGCAAATATTCAAACTAACATAGGAATAGCAGTCCTTAATTTAAGTGCAGGGTTGTTATTAACGGTAATAGCTATATTTAATTACAAAGAATATGCTAACAGAACAATGTATTGGATAATAGTTTTTATAATACTCTGCACCATGTTCATACTGGCTTCTTTTATTTTACTTTGGGGATTAATACATAATATTGATAAATTCATTATTTTATTTATTGGAAACGTGCTGGCCTTGGCTGCATTAATTTATATGGCCCATATAAAAATGAAAAAATTAGAAAAAAGATTTAATAAGAGTTCGGATTCCATTAATGAATCTTAAATTTTATTATAATTTAGAGTGCTAGAACTGATAGGGGTAGTGACGATTTGATGCTGCTTTATGATCCGGAAACGGGTATTATGCGAGATATTAATACCGAGAATGGGTTCTGTGGTGCATACTGTTTCCATGACCCCATAACTGAATCAGTTTATAATTTCTTTAATAATGTTTATAATAGCACATCCGATTTCAGGGAATGGGCAAAGAAAATTATAAATAATTTCAGTCAAGGTGTAAACTGGTTTATGGGTCCATTTTATAATATTCGCAGTTCTTATCAGTGGAAAGGGTGGGAAGTAGTTTATAATCGTATCAGATATGGTTATCTTATTGTTGGAGGTGCTGCTGGAATTTATTATTCATGGAATAAAGTTTTCACTTTTGAGGGATTCATAACTTTCGGTTTTGCTCTTGATTCGCTTTGGACTGGTTTAAATGAGTATTCTGCACATTTGGATGAAGTTGGATCTATTGATTATAAGCCTTTTTAATAAAATAACTTATTTTAGTAATTTATAGAAAAAATTTAAAACGTTATGAAATTCATAGGTGAGGGATGATAATGAAAGTTAAGAATTGGAGTTTTAATGAAGGTATTTTCTTATTAATATTTTTTTTAATAGGCATTTTTATTTTGGGTAGTTTACCATTTTGCCTGTTAATTTTAATAATATTTTCAATAATGATTATAATTGAAAATCTGGTTCGAAAAGAGCATAGGGATAAATTAACACTATTATTTCTTTTTTTAGTGTTAATAAGTGCTTTATTATGGATTGCAATTGGTCAGATAGCTTTAGATGTGATTTTTGCTTTAATTTTATCCATATTTTTTATTATATTATGGATTTTAAGATTTTCAGGTTATATTCCTGAAAAGTGGTTTTAAGAATAATTGATATTAAGTGATAACTATGACAAATATTTCGCGTCGCAAAATTTGGATTTTTTTATTTATTCTTTCTTTAATGTTTTGTTGGGGTCCTCAAGGACCATTTTTTCCTGCATTTGTGATAATGATAGCTTCTTTTTTCACTATCATTTTGGAATCTGTGGATAAAAAGTATTCTGCAAAAATATCAATAATAGAAATGTTTTTATTTATAATTTTATGTTCAATATGGATTTTATTTAAAGGAACAGCTCCAGACGTGATGATTATCCTAATAATTGCTGTAGGGGGCTTAATCGTAATGGGTTTAGTTGATTCGGGTTTTATACTTGAGAAATGGTTTCAAAATCGTGGCTGTAAAGTTGTTGGGTGTTGGGACTTTGCGAAAAATTTTTTGAAAAAAAATTATTATGGAGTTCCTGACCCATAAATCTGAATTTAAGCCGTTAAATATAAGTATTAAGTGAGGGTAGATATATTATCATGCGAAATCAAATTACATCCACCCTCAGTAATTGTATTGATTCTATTCAACTTAAACTTTCCGATTTTGGTTTTGAAAAAATTGAATTTCAAAAAATTCTAAAAACCAGATTTACAAACACTAAAAATCCCCGAAACGTAAATAAAAACTTAGAACTGCTTGATAATAACCATTTTGAATATGTGAATCCTACTTGCCCAAATTGTGATTCTAAAAAAGTAATTAAACAGGAATTTCGCGAGAGGCAAGTGATTATTGATGATCCACAACCTTTAAAGCTTTATTTACGAAGATACCAATGCAAAAAATGTGGTAAAAAGTTCACCACAACCATAGAATCAATTATAAAACCACACAACAAATATTCAAACAATTTCAGAGACAAATTAGATGTTTTAATAAAAACTGGTTATCGTTCATTGCGTAATTCTTCATCAGACTTCTACAACTTCTTTGGAGCGTCACCATCACATCAAACCATACAAAACTGGCTACAACAACCCACTAAAAACACACTCAACAACATAATAACCGATTATTCTGGATATTACTGTTACGATGAACAATATATTAAAATCAAAGGCATATGGCATTACCGTTTAACACTATTCGACCATAAATTAAATTTACCCGTAAATGAACGAATCACCTCAGATAAAGAATACAAGACCATAAAACAATTTCTAATAGAATCAACAAAAAACAAAAGATTAATAAGCATAACCACAGATCATTTAAGAGAATATAAAACTATAATCGACCAAATGGGTGCAAAACACCAATTATGTCTCTTCCACCTATACAAAATGATAAACAACAAAATATACGGCCCCCAGAAATCTAAAAAGATCTCAAAACATAATAAAAAATTATTAGACAAATATTTCAAAGAAATCAGAGAAATATTCAACACAAATGATGAAAAAATCGCAATAAAACGATTAGAAAAATTATTAGACAATTTTAATAACATCCCCCATGTTTTACAAAAAATAATCAATAAAAAAATCATCCCTGACTTCCAAAGACTCACACAATTCATGCGAGACCCAAACATCCCCAAAACAAACAATTCTATTGAAAACTACTATCGTCAAACACTACCCAAATCAATAAAAAAAATATTCAAATCAACACACGGAATAACCAACCATATACAACTCAAAAAGCAAAACTGGACACAAAAACACGGAAAACACACCAACCCCCCAATAACTTTACAACCCCGTAAAATGGGAAAAAATATATATTATGAAATATTATTAATTCTGTAATAAAATATGATAAAAATGATTTTTTTATAAATATTAGAATAGTAGGAAATAGGTGTGTGTAATTTGAATGAAAATGAATTGAAAAAATGGGTAAATGAAATATTATATCTTTGTGTTTTTTGTTTCATTCTTCTTTTATTGAGTTTTTTATTTGATCAGAATTTTGTTAAACTATGTTTTGCTTTAATCGCGTTTGTTGGTGTTTTAATTCTCTTTTTAATTAGGAAGAAATGTTTGAAGTAGATTTTTGTGTTTTGTTTGAAATATTTAGTGCAAAAAATTGAATAGTTAATGGTGTTTTTTTATGGAGTTAAATAAAAAGTTTTTTGGGATATTTTTGTGGGTAGTTGGGATTGGAGCTTTTATATCATTTATTTGTTCCTTTTTTAAAGACCCCGGGTTTCTATTATATGTCGAGGCCTTTTTTTTATTTATATTTAGTATAATTATTAGCTGGTATGCGTTTATGGACTATTATCAAATAATTAGTATTCGTTATATTTTAATTATTAATTTGTTGGCAATGTGGATTGTGGTTTTTTTCAAATCAATTCCCCCAGATACAAATATAATTGTTTACTACACTTTCCCACTTTTTATATCCATAGTGTTAATAGGCTTATTAATAATAAATTGGAGAAGAAAGAGAAACCACTGCGAGATACCATGAAGGAAGCATTGGTAAATTGTTAAAAAGGATTGATTTAATGGACAAAGAAGAAATGAAAAAAACAACAAATAAAGTGTTATATCTTTGTATTTTTATATCTATCTGCGGTCTTTTTCGTATTTTATTCTTTGATACAAGTTTAATATACGTATATACTACTGCAATCATAGTTATTTGTACTTTCATAATGTTAATTTGTAGAATAAAATTATAGGGGTTTTTGTATGGATTATGCAAATGAAGACATTATATCTGATTATGAAACATTTTTAACATATTTGATACTGCTTTATGCTCCGGAAACGGGTATTATGCGAGATATTAATACTGAGAATGGGTTCTGTGGCGCATACTGTTTCCATGACTCCATAACAGAAATGGCTAATGATTTATTTAACGCTATTTTTAATAGCACCTCTGCATTTGAGGATTGGGCGCATGCAATGGTTGATAACATAGTGGGATATTTAGACACTAAAAAGTATAATCTTATGTGGGATAGTCTCAATGCAGCAATTTTAGGATATGCTATAAAATTTGCAGCCTCACCTGCAGGTAAAGTAATTCCACGTTTTTTGGGATATGTCGGAATTATTATTTCTGCAGGTGAGTTATGGTATAGTGTCAGGAATCATTATATACCTATGGAATATTGGCAGTGGGCTCATCATAATCCAATGTGGAGATCTAAAACATATACTCTTTGTCATCTTGACAGTTCAGGCACACCTATATGGAATGAACCTACGGTGCAGGTAGAAGTTCCATACAAAGATGATTTCACTCTTGATTGGGATAATTCAGTTTATTATTATTCTACAAATAGCCCTAAAAAAGTGAATTCAAAACAACTAAAAAAACTTACTGAAGGTTACTGGTGGGGAGGTTATGGAGGATTTTATCAATGTCCTATACCATAAAAAAAATAACTTATTCGTATTATCCAATTTTTTACATTTTTCAAATAGAAAACGGGGCTAAAAATGTTAGAAAAATTAAAAGAAACTGAGACTAAAATCCAAATACTTTATTTAGTTACATTCTTAATTTTTGCCTTGGAATTATTGTACCTTAGTAGTCCTAACCCTGAAATAATTGACATTGTTTTTGTAGTAAACCTGGGTATTTTAATTTTTGGAAGGGAAAAAGCAGGGGCTAAAGGACATGAGGAAGCAATTGAAGTATTAGGTGCTATGATGCTAATCACAGCCCTAATTAGACTTTTAAAGGGTCCATGAACTTCTATTCAATACATTTTATCATTAAATGATAACAATCCAGAATCATCGATATGAATTTCAAACAAAAACTTAATAAGAGTGATTAATATATTTACTTCACAAAAAATACCTAAAAATCAGACAGCACTCTTGATTAGAGTAAAACAGCAAATTATGATGGTAAATTATATGGATAACAAATTGTGAAGGTAAAATTCAGATTTTTAGTTGTTGTAGGTTCTGGATAGGAAATGATAATGCAAACTATATAACATGGAACACATTTAGATGAAGTTGGTTCGTGGGATTATAAACCATTTTAAAAAGGTTATCAATTTTTAATTTTTTTAGGAGGATTAACTGATGAGTTCATCGCATGATTTTACAGTTATGGGGTTTGTTTTTTTGGGTTTGATAATGGGCACTATTTTTTTATTTGTTGAGGATATTTTAGTTAGAAAACTTGAGAATTTCTTGAATTTTAAAATAAAGAAAAATAATTGCAAAGCTATGGGTTGTTATACTTATGAAGGTTTACCCTGGATTTTGTTAATGTATGTATTTATTGTATTAATAGTTCTATTTTATCCTTTTATAATTCATTATCATAATTTACCAGTATATATTGGAATTCTATTTATCACATTATATCCACTTTTAGTAATTATTATCCGGAAGGATACTTTTAATGATTCTAGTGTTCCTTCGGCTAAAAATCCAGTTTATATTGGTTCAAATAGGGTGAGTGGTGGTCCTGGCTATAATCCAATGTATTATTTTTTATTTTCTTTTGCCATTGGTGGTGCATCTACAATTTGGGGATTTTCAATGCTTAATTTCCCAAACATTCCTCTGAATATTGGATTAAGTAAAATTATCTTTGGTTTATTAGCCCAAACTGTGATTCTTTTTCCAGATAAATTCAATAAAATACTCCCCTCAGATACCAGAACAAAAAAAGGATTATACTACATAAATATCATCACTATCATACTAATAATCATACTAATAACATATCCAACTTAATGGGTTGTAAAATCATGAAATTCACAGGTGATGGATAATAATGAAAATTAATAAGAGTGATAATCATGTTTACTTCATAGAAATACCTAGAAATCAGGATGGCACACTTGATTGGTGTAAAGCAGTAACGTATGATGGTGGACATATTGGAACCCTGTTGTAAGAGTTTATTGGTGATAGCTTATGAAAATCCAAAATTATCTGGTGCTTGGAATGAAAAAGGCAATGCGTTTTTTGATCGTAAATTATTTAAAGATGCTTTATTTTGTTATGATATGGCATTAAAACTGGAACCAACTTATGCAGGATTTTATATCAATAAAGGAAATACATATAACGAGTTAAAAATGTTTGACGATGCTTTGAAACTTTATGAAAACGCTTTAAAAATAGATCCTGATAATGAAACAACAAAAAAACTTAAAGAAGAAATATTATCTAAAATGGAATAGTTCTTTTAATAGTATTTTTATATAAAGTATTAAATAGTAGTTAAAATAGTATATTTTTTCATGGGTTTATTTGATAGGTTTCATGAAGAATCTTTATATAAGCAAGCATATGGTCTGTTTAATGATGGGAAATATTCTGAAGCTTTAGACATTTGTGATCATATCATTGAAATTGATTCAAGTCTTGATGCAGTTTGGAATTTAAAGGGATATATTTATTTGGAAAATAGGGAATTTAATGATTCCATAGAATATTTTAAAAAGGCTTTAGAGTTTAATGACAACAATGCGAAAGCTTTTTTAAATATGGGCCAAGCTCACCTCGAATTAAAAAATTATTCTGATGCTTTAGATTGTTTTGATAATGTGTTAAAGATAGACTCAAAAAATGTTAAAGCTTGGTATAATAAAGGTTTAACTCTCCAAATAATAGGAAAATATGATGAATCAATTGAAGCTTACGATATGGTTTTAAAATGGGATAAAGAAAACGTTGAAGCCCTAATTAATAAAAGTGATATACTTGGGAATCTAAAAAAATATCCTGAACAATTAAAATGTTTAGAAAAATCTCTAAAAATGGATCCCGAAAACATTGCAGCTTTAATAAACAAGGGTTCGGTTTTGAGAAAACTTCAAAAAACAGATGAAGCTTTAAATTGTTATGATAAAGTTTTAGAAATTAATCCTGAAAATTCTGATGCATGGAATAATAAAGGAAATCTTTATTTGAGAATAGGTGACTGTGAAAAAGCTTTAAAGTGTTTTAATACTGCTTTAGAAATTAATTCAGATTCAATTATAACTTGGTTTAATCGAGGCCTTGTTTTTAGAAATTTAAAAAATTTTAATGAAGAAATAAAATCTTATGAAATGGCTTTAAAATTAGATCAAAATTATTTTAATGCCTGGTTTAATAAAGGCATTGCATGGGTAAGTATTGAAGATTATGAAAAAGGTTTGGAGTGTTTAGAGAACGCTTCAAAAATTGAACCTCAAAATCCAAAAGTATTCTATATCAAAGGTCTTACATTTCAATTAATCAATAAAAACGTAAAAGCCATGGAATGCTTGGATAAATCTTTAGAACTAGATCCAACTAATTTAAATGTTCAAAAAGCAAAAAAAAGATTATTGGCAAAAATGGAATAATTTTCTTAAGCAGTATTTTTTTCTTAATTAATAAATAGGGATTAGTATATTTTAATGAGATTTTAGATAATTTTAGAGCTTGATTAGGTTATTCTTATCTATTTTTGACATATTTAATGGCCATTGCAGAATCTAATGAAATATGGCTCAAAGTAGAACTACAATATACATTAGTAAATTGCACTGAAAACTAAAACTTAAAAATATAATTTTATAGATTATTGCACTATATTTACTAAAAAAAGAAAAAAAAGAATTTTATTTTATTTTTTAAACTTCACCTGGTTATTGCTGTAGTTGGATTCAATGATTTTCCGGTTGTAATTGATTTTAGCGTATTTGTACTTCTTCTTGTGGGTGGAATACTTGTAGAAATTGACTTTTACTGTCCTGTATTTACCAGTTCCAATACCAGATACCTTAACCACTTTGTACTTTTTAGAACTGTACCATAATTTCAAGTAACATGTTCCAGAGGCAGTATTGCCTTTATTTTTAATGGTAACATAGTACTTATTGCCAGATCTTTTAACTTTACTTATATAGAGGTCTGCTTTTTTAGGTACTACTTTAGCCTTCACATTAATAGTACTAGTCTTTGAAGATAAGATAAAGCTGGTTCCACTGGCCACAACCCTGATGCTGTGACTTCCCAAACTCATGGTTGAGGGTATAGCGTAAGTACATGAGGCCACACCACTGACTGGTTTGGCGCTTCCAACTAATTTACCATCAACATAAAATTTCACCTCAACATTGGAAACATTTCCTGGTGAAGAAACATACGCCTTTAAAATTATTGTAGTTGCCTGAGTTGCAGTAATAGACGGTAAAGACACATTCAAATTATTTTTATTTAAATAGATAGTGTTTTCGCCGGTATTGTTCTGGAAATACTCACCACTGGCATCGGCTTGTAAGGTGTAATCTGTAATTAAAAGATTTGATGGTATTTTATAGCTTAAATTAGCCACTCCATTTATCACCTGGGCAGTGCCAGCACAGATGTTACCTATATAAAATGTCACATTGACATTGGAGAGGTTTCCTGTTTCACTGTATAATCTAGCAATTAAATTCACCGTACTTTCAGGTGTAGTTGAAACTTCATCCACAGTCACATTCAAGAAATGCAAGAAGTTGTAGGCCACAGTATCAGTTGAACTTCCTAAAACCGCTAAGTCTCCTATTTTAGTTCCATTGTCTGACAGCAGTGAATTGTTCTCAACTATCGTGTTGTTAGATGAAGAAGAGTTTACTGCATATAGGGCTGTGGTGTTTATGGTGTTTAAGAAAAGGGTATTGTTCTGGCAGTTGGCCATTAAAAATATCCCTGCATTTCCCATAGGGATGGCATCATTGTGGGGTCCTATTTCAACAGTAGGGTAGCCATGGGATTGGGTTGTAATCTTGTTTTTACTTATCACATTATTTAAGGAGTGGTAAGCAGCTAATCCATAGACATAATTACCCCATGATTGGATGATATTTTCACTAATATTGTTATTGTCTGACTTATAGAGTTCTAAAGCATAGTTAATGATAGCCGAAGTAGTTATTTTATTGCGGAGGATTATGCTTTTGTTTGATGATTCAAGAGTAACCCCATATGAGTAATTACCGGCCGTTGCAGTGATATTATTATCAAACAAAGTGGTGTTGATACTGTATAGACCTGCAATGAACCCTGTTGCAAAGTAAGACCCTGTGACATTGACATTATTGTAGGAGAATGTGTTGTTTTCTGCCGTGGTGGATGTTCCCCACACACCACCTAATACACCGAATCCATAGGAAAATGGGTTGTTACCTGTTACTGTGATGTTATTTTTGTTTACTGAATTGTTGTGGCTGTCGTAGTAGATATCGATACCTACCATACTGTTTTTACAGTTAAGAGATGGAATTATTGGTGTAGTGAATCCAGATTGTAAGTATACCTCATTTTCTTCTACTTGATTAGAAGAGGAATAGATTAAAAGTATACCGTAGGTTGGGAATATCTCTTCAACTTCACCGATATCTGAGTTCAGCATAATAGATGATAAATATGGTAGTTGAACACTGGTTCCCGTGGTATTGACCTTATTGAATTTAATCACATTATTATATGATTCATATAAGAAAATACCGTATGTGACGTAATCTCCAGTTGTGGTTAAATCATTTTCAATTATCTTATTGTTTGATGAATCATAGAGGTAAACGGCATAGCTTTCATATTCCTGGTTTACAACAATGGTATTGTTTTGAATAAGGTTGTTATAAGAGCTGTGTATTATTATACCCTTCTGATTATCGTTTATGATGCTCAAATTAGTTATGTTTGTTTTTGATCCTCCATTTAATATGGTAATGGTGGTGTTGTATAATAAGGCACCGTACCCAGTTATATTCACCGGGACGTTGATTTTCATGGTTCTATTATAGAAACTGCCTGTGAGCTTTAATGTATCTCCTGGATTGATTTGATCGGTTTTAATCTCACCATTTAAGTCAAAGTAATCACTGAAATTGGCATCGGTTAAGTCTATTGTTTTAGGTGGTGTAGTATTGGTTCCGTTTCCTCCTTCACCTGGTGCGAATTTTATAGTGTCATTTCCAGATAAAAGGCCACTGAGTGCAGTTAAAGTATTTGAAGCAAAAGTGGTATTTACTGATTCATATGCATCTACGGTGTAGTTTGATGCAGTGTTTATGATGTTGTTGGTTATAATATTGTTAAATGGGTATTTTGAAGCAGACTGTTTTTTTAAGAGTATTCCTGTGGTATTGGTGTTTATGGTGTTATATGCTATTTCACACCCACTTATTCCCCCATTAATATATATTGGTTCCATGGCATTGCTGGTGAAGTTGTTTCCGGTTATCTGAGTGTTGGAAGCAGTTAACTGGAGTCCGTAACCATTTTCGGTGGTGATGTTGTTATTAGATATTACACAACCCGGACCACTCACAGATATAGCAGTTATTGATGAATTTACGTGAATGGTGTTGTCTGATATTACTGTGCTGTTACCTGTGACAGATAATACCGTGTTGGTTGCACTTAAATTGTTCCCAGTGACATTATTGTAGGGGTTAGTTACCGAAATTGCAATATATCCATTAGTTACTGTGTTATTGTGGATGTTGTTGTAAGAGCCCATTATTGCTACTGCATAACACCATGAAACACTTGTCCCTTTGACAGTGTTGTCAGTTATGTTATTGTAATATGAAAGTCCTCCCTCAAATTCACCAGAACTATGAATTGAAAGGTAAATACAATTAGCCCCATCGGATTCCACATGATTGCGGGAGATTTCATTGTAATTTGATTCCCCTAAAACAAGAGTAGAATGAGTCCTATTCGCTGTGGTTGCCGTAGTTCTAACTTCATTTTCAAGGATTCGGTTGTAGTTGGATCTTACCACAGGAAGAGCGAATGCGGATACACCATGCACATGGATATCATTACCCTGAATAGTATTGTTCTCACTTTCATAGAGGAATATCCCGTGTCCGTTTTCATTACTATTGTTTATAGTTAAATTGGTTATATTGGAACCAGACCCCGCACTAAAAATCTTGATGGTGCAGTTTATGAGTGTTGCATTTTTATTAGAACTTGTAACATTCAAAGGTTTCTTTATATTCATATTTTTATTGGTAATAGTGCCCGATAAATCCAGCACGTCCCCGTCATTAACTGCTGAGTTATTTATATCACCAGAATCATTGAAGTAATTCGAATAAGTGTCGTTGGTGATGTTATGTACACTGGCCGCAGAAACCATACCCGGCAAGGTGCAGATAATAAATGCAGTTAAAAGGAGGCTGATTTTTAATAATTTATTCATATTTCACACTCCATTTTAAAATAAATAAAAAAAAGTGGAGGGAAAATTATTTCCATCCTGTTTTAAATTTTAAGACAAAACTTTTAGCCAGTTTATTACCTACTTTATCCTTAACAGCATTAGCTGGGATGTACAAAGCATATTGGGTTAAACCGTACCTTTTACTAGCCATGGTAATTTTTAAGGTTTTACCAGATAGTAATTTACTGATTTTAACCTTTTTACCGGATACCTTATTTTTCAGGTAGATTTTTGACCAATTCGTGCTTTTTAACACTTTCTCAGAAAACTTAACATATATGGCTGATTTTCGAGATACTTTGCTTGCTTTATTTTTAGGAACTGATGAGGTAATTTTAGGTGTAGTTTTATCTATTTTATAGGTCTGAGTGTAGACTTTAGAGGGGTTACCTGCATTATCTACAGCAATGAATTTTAAAGTAGCTGTGGATTTAATGCTTATTGGGCCAGTGTACCTTTTACTGGCATTGGTAGGTGTAGTGCCGTCTAAAGTGTAGTATATGTTACCCTCTTCATTCATGGTTAAGACTACTACCTTATTTCCATTGTACAAACCGCTCCTGATACTAGCATTTGCAGTAGGAATTATTCCATAGTTATCTTTTACTGTATCATTTGTTCCCTGCATTACTGAATCATTACCCTCTTTAATACCTAATTTAGAGTATAAGAAGTTGTTTGTAATAGTATTGTTTTTTGATCCAGTTGCATTCACGGCATAGGTAGTGCTGCTTAAGATACGGTTGTTGTTGATGGTGTTGAAATTGGAATTACTGTACAATTTTATTCCTTCATTTCCTTCGGGAATTGAATCTCCATTTGAAATTTTAGCTGCTGAATCATCACCAATAACCGTAATATTGTTTCCAGTGATTACATTATTTTTTGATGCGTAGCTTGCTAAACCTATACTATAATTTCCAATCCCTTTTAAGATGTTACCAGTTATATTGTTTCCACTGGCACAGTACAACTCCATTACATAGTTGATATAAGATATAGCTGTAACGTTGTTACCTATTATGTTTGAACTCAAAGAACCGTAGTAATTTTCAAGTAACATTCCATAGGCTAAATTGGTCGCTGAAGCCTGGATATTGTTTCCAGAGACTTGAGTATTCTCTGTAGGAGAACCAATTTTTAGACCGTTGGCATAATAGTCACCAGTAGTTCGGATAATATTATTTGTTAGAATGTTGTTTGAAGCATAAAACATGTCGTAAGTGTTCCAATCAAATTTTCCAGAAACTTCCAAACCATAGGCATATTTATTACCATTAGTGGTGATGGTGTTGCCAGATAAGTAGTTATCACTACTGTAGAAAACATGGACCCCTGTTATGGTATCGTAGCTGCTGGTACTGGAAATAGCACTGTAATCTGTGTTAATCACGTTGTTGGTTAGGTTGTTTCCCGTGGAATTCTGTAAGAATACACCTGTTGTTGTATATACCCCATCTTTACTCCAGTCTGCATCTCCGGCAAAACCAATAGTCTGAATATTATTGGAATTAAAGACATTGTAATTGGAATCTTCCATATGTATACCATGGGTCACTACACTACCAGTGGTGGTGATGTTGTTTCCAATTATCCGGTTGTTATTGGATCCAGTCATGTATATACCGTAGCTCATACTATTTTCATTTACCCGGATGCTGTTGTTGATTATACTGCAGTTGTCTGAGTTTAATACATGGATACCGTTCTCGTTTCCATTGACTATAACCAGGTTGGTGATATTTACACCAGAGGATATTACTGCAATATTCCCGTTGTAAATTTTACCTGTTTTATCGCTGCTGGTTAGATTTAATGGTCGATCAATAGTCATGTTCTTATTTTTAATTGATCCAGATACATCCAGAACGTCACCATCGATAATGTTCGCATCATTTATAAATCCCATTGAATCAAAATAATTTGAATACGAATCATCGGTGATGTTATATATATTAGCTGCACTTACCGCCCCTGCAGAAGAGCATAATATAATCACAGCTGTTAATATTAAAGCTAATTTTAGCTCTTTTTTCATTGATTTTTAACCTCCCTTATCAAATATTCTTTAATAGTATTCAAGTTTACTTGAACAATGGAATAATTATGATAATGTGTGTAATAAAATTTTCTATAATAAATTAACAGAGCATAATTCAAAGAGGAATAATAAAAAACTTAAAAAAGAATATAAAAAAAATCAATGATCTTGAATGATTAAAAAATGATATTAAAATGAATTATATTCCCAAAAATAATCTTAAAAATAATTTAACTGACCAATACCATGCTATGGAGTTTAATGTTCACAATAAATAATATTCTAAAAAATCCCTATCATTTAATTCTTTAAATCGGGCAATGGATTTAGAAGAAATGGCTGCATATTGGTTAAGGAGAAACAAACTAAAAACAAGTATTCTCTCTAATGTATAATAGAAGCACCACACCTACAATACCCCGTCATATCATCTTTCTCTTTAAATTCAAGTACTTTGATATAATTTCCTGAAAATTTTTTAATAAGAAATCCGAAAAGCCGTAACAAATGACCTGAAAATAATATTAATAATTCCCGGACCTATTATTATTCAACCCCATAAATTGAACCGAAAACAATTCAAAACTAAAATTCAACTAATTATAGTTAACAATTTTTATTGAATTCTTTTTTTAAAGTTTCTTCAGCATATTCCAATAAATAGTATTTAGCACTTTCTAAAATCTTATAAATATTCCTTTTTCCAGTTTTAAATAAGAAGAATTGTTTTCAATAGCTACAGGTGATCTTGAACATTTTCTATAAAATAGCATGACTTCTTTTTTGCCTTGAAGTTAATTTCCACAAAAATTCAAATATAAAATTAAAAATACATCCAATTAGTGAACTATTTTCTAAATTTCTCCTAATAATAATCCATCTTTTATTTTTTAGCGAGGCCCAATGCTTGAGTCTCCCATATAAATGAATAAATTTGATTTCAACGGGTTAAACTGAATTAAATATTATAATATGTACTATTAATAATTCTGAAATTTAATCAGATAAAATTAAAACTGAATCATATACTCCCCCGCCCATGAATCAGTAGATATTTAAAAGGAAACACTAGTCACACACCAAAATAATGAAAAAAAATTTAAAAGATAGGAAATAAATGAACTAGGATTCAAATTTCAATCGTTTTACATACTCTTCAGATAAAGGCAGTGCAGTTATGCCGTGGGCCACCACACTGAATAGAACGGTAGTGAAAACAGCTAAAATAAAAGTGCTTTGGCCAGGGAAAACCACCACCCGCTCTAAAGCAATAAGGGCTAGTACAATAGATGCCAGACCTCTGGGGCCAAACCATCCCATGAATATAATCGAACGCGTATCTACTGGAGTTCCCCATAAAGATAAGGCTACAGGTAACATTCGGATAATAGTTAAACTTAATATAGAATAGAGGACAATCTGCCAGGTTAAATATGGCAGCAACCCAGCAATGACTATTCCCAACATGAAAAAAACAGCGAGATTTAAAAACTGACCCTCTGCTTGTGCAAAATCTAATAATACTTTACCCGCATCCCGGGTAATGTATCCTGATGCCAGACCACCTATAAATGCAGCTATGAATCCACTGCCCCCGATTTCATCTGCTATTAAAAATGAAAGCACTGCCAAAACCAAGAAAGCTATTCGCTGATAATCTGGTGTGATCCAATCATTATCCCTGGATTTTATCACTATCTTGGAACCTACAGCCCCTATCACAATACCTACCAATGCTCCTAAACCTATTTGAGCCAGGGCCACATCAATGAAGTATCCTGAAGGAGAGAATGATTCTTGTGCCAGACCAATGGCAATGAAAACAAGTAAAAATGGCACGCATAATCCATCATTTAAACCACTTTCGACTTCCAGGGCTTCTCTGATTCTTTCGGGGATTTTTTGATTTTGAACCACAATTTGGCCCAGAGCAGCATCTGTTGGAGCCAACACCACACCAATAATAGCAGCTTCCCAGAAATTCAATTTAGTGAATATTAAAATTGCCGACGCAATACCTAAAATAATGGTGGCGACTAAACCTAAAGAGAGTAACCGAATGGTTAAAAAATTGGATCTTATATCCCCTAATTTAACCCTAGAAGCATCTGTAAATAGCACCAGAACCAGGGCCACCTCTGCTATTACCAATATCATGGTAGATATAGGGGGTTGATTGATATCCACAAAACCCGTCAATAAAAATCCAGCTAATATTCCCGAGAATATAACGATCATCTGTGCTGTGACAGGTAATTTATCAATTTTTCTAGAAATCAAAGCTATAATAAAAAGTATTATGAGAAATAGTAGTACTTCCACCATGGTATCTATTTTATATTTAGTGAATTTATAATGGAAATAATTTTTCAATTCCAAATAAGAAATGATTTGTTTATTTTAAGGGAAAACGTGCATTATCCTTAAAAAAACTCTATCATCCTTAAAATAATATAAAAAATAGGGTTAAACCTATACCATAACATGGAGTAAATTTACACAGTTGAAGGGGAGCAGTTCTGTTTTTTAAAATCTTCAATAGTGTGAATTATCTGGAAATTTTCCAGGGGTTTATGTAAAAGTGGGCATTGCAGTTCATGAACCTCATCCATATATTCTCTGTCGTGATATGCCGTGCAGAAAATGATGAAAGGATGGTAGTGTTTTAGTATTTCAGTAGCAGCATCAATACCATTTTTATCTCTTTTAAGAACAATATCCATTAAAATAACATCTGGTTTTTTATCTAAAGCGACTTGAACTGCTTTTTCATAAAAATCAGCACTATCCACAACTTCATAACCCTGGTTATTTAAAAAAATTCTCAACCCTAAACTTATGATTGCATCATCCTCAACAATCATTACCTTCAATGCAATAGTAATACTCCCCTAAAATATCTATAAAATATATCCAATAATATATTTGGCTTTAACTTATATTAATTTTTTTCGATTACCCCTGGAAGTACTGAACGGCCTTATAATATAAATTCCAGAATTTAATATGAAGATTATGACTGTAAATATAAACGCACTTAAATTAATAAGCGCACTATGCAATAACTAATAACTATCATTAATACATAATAAAATCGCAATTTAGCCTGAGAAAAGGGAACTTTTATACAAGATTATACAGTATATATACATGGTTGAAATTATAATTCTATTTCTCATAGCCGCATTCCTATCAATCTTAGTGGGCACTGTAGCGGGTTTTGGAGCGTCAACTATTTTTTTGCCTATCGCGCTCATTTTCTTTGATTTTAAAACTGCACTGGTATTGGTAGCCATTGCCCACTTATCTGGAAATATAGGGGCCTCATCTTTTTTCCGCCAGGGCTTGGATAAAAAACTTATATTATTATTTGGCATTCCCAGTGTTTTATTAACAGTCTTAGGGGCATATGTCGTGGTTTATTTTCCGCAGAATATCTTAAAAGTAGTTTTAGGATTATTCTTACTTATTTTCTCATTATATTCACTAGTGCGGCCAGAATTCCACGTTAAAGCCAGTAGATTTAATACGGTTTTTGGTGGGGGTTTATCCGGGTTCCTGCAAGGACTCATGGGTATTGGTGGTCCACTTAGAGGTTTCTTCCTCATATCGTATAACCTGGACAAATACACCTACATCGCTACCATTTCAGCCATAGCTGTGGTCATTGATTTAAGTAGAATCCCTATTTATTTTGCAAATAACCTTCTGGATAGAGAATTTTACTATTATATAATTCCATTAATAGTAGTGGGTGTTCTAGCATCTTATGTAGGTAAAAAGATGGTTAATAAAATTCCCCAGGATGCTTTTAAAAAAGTGGTGCTGGTGGCTATTATCGTGGCCAGCATACTGCTTATTTACAATGGTACTCTAGGGGGTTAATTGTAATTGTTCGCTTTTTTATAATGAATATAAAACTACCAAAAATATTATTTGAATAAAATCAATAAATAGGACTGTAGGTGAAATTATGGATAATAAAGAAAAAGTCATTAAAGCATTCAAAGACTCTGAAGAACCATTAAATGCTACTAAAGTTAGTCAAATTTCGGGTGTAGATAAAAAAGAAGTTGACAAAATCATGAAAGAATTAAAAAAAGATGAGACTATAATATCTCCAAAAAGATGTTACTGGGCATTGAATGAATAATTAATTTTATATTATAATTTTTCAAGTTCAAATACAATTTTTTTTACTCTATTTAAAGACATTTCAGCTTTAGAAATTTTTATTGACTCTGTCACGTTATATTCGATTTATAATACTCTCTAATTCAAAACTTTCAATTTAATTAGTTCTATTCTTCATCTTTTGTTTGTTCAAAATATTCTAAAATTTTTATTCTAATTTGGTGCTTAATTGGGTTTTTAAAATGACCATAAATTGAAGAAGTTCCTTGAATGGTTTAATGAGATTAAAATAAGAGTATTATTATTTATTTTTAAAAAAAAACTTTATTAAGGTTCCCTATAAGACAGCAGTAATTCTTCAAATTCTATTCTTGTTATTCCACATTTTTTAGCGTGAAAACTAATAACATCACTGCCTGTAAATTTATTGATATCCAATGGTTTGCAATCATATTCTCTGGCAAGTAAATGTATTGTGATGACCGCTGCTTTTATCTGTTGATTTTCTTCTAAATCGTCACTATATTTACCATTATTCAGTTCCCACTCATTTAATAAAGTTTCCAAGTAATTCTCTTTGGACACTATTTCATGTTCTATTTTCTTGATTTGTAATTTTAATTCATCAATTTCAGCACTGGTTAATTTAATTTCAGCCATTAATCGAGTGGAACTATTGGTAATGATCCGGGCTAGAAAATCAACACAATCGCCATAGGTATACTTGCTTTTTTTAATTATTTCCTTTGATTCAGGTTTACACTTTGCAGAAATCAGGACTTTATTCATATAATCCCCCCAATAATTTCCAGTTATTCATTATATTAAAACCTATTAAAAAAATTTAATCCCATTTTGAACTTTTTAAATTTGCAATTTGTAATATTAAATTTATGATTTTTCCACTGAACCACTTACCTGTTATATTTCATTTTAAGCCATAGATAAAGGAGATTAGGAAATTTCTTAATCTCCGAGCGTATTACTATTAAAAAATTATTTAATATAATATATAAATATTAGTACTAATGATTATGATAGTAATACTTATATGGGGTTGTCTTTTTAGTGAGTTTTTTAGTACTCTTAAAATAATGGTAGAATAACACCAGAAAGAGCATAAAATTGTGCAATGGAAATGGATCTGAAAATATTATTCCCTCTTAAAAATCAAAATTATTTTTTCATAACGAAAGTAGATATCAATTCATTAGATTGAAGGAAAATAATGAATTAGAAGTGGGATATATATTTTCATTATTTTTTAATTTTCAACCAGATACCATTAATATCCAAAAGTCTGGTTTTTTTCTCATCTTTTATTTTCACGTAAACTTTGGAATTGTCTTTTATCCCCAGGGTAATTTTTAAGGCGTAATCATGGTAAATATAGCCATTCTCATCAAAGAAGTTTAGAATCTTCCAGGCAGATTTAGAGGATATTTGGAATTTTTTTCCAAGAGAGACCTGAGTAATGTAACCTTCTTTATCTATTATATCGTAGACCATAGGCAGTGCCTCTAAAAGAGGGTGTTTGAAACCATTAATTGTGTTGTGTTCATTTGCAACCTGATCAATATAACTTAGAATTTCTCCTCTTTTTAAAATTTCCAGCAATCCTGTTTCTTCTGAAAATATTTCATAATCTGCACTTTTTTCTAAATAATTTTCTACTTTCTCAGGCGCGGGTTTTATGAATTCATTTTGTGATCTGTTCATTTTCCTCCCTTCCAAATTTTAATTAATTCTCTGACTTTAATGGCTAAATCACCACAACTCAGTTTAATATGGTGAGTTTAACTAACCTGTTGTAATCAATGAAAATAATTTTAAGAATGTAAACCACATTATAAACTGCATGTAATACTAGTTAAAAGTAGATTAATAAAGACACTTAAAAGTTCATGAAGTGTGTAAAAAAATATCCGTGCAAAAGTGAAAAATCAGTTATTTAACAGAAAAACAATACAAAACATTTAAAACCCACTGATTTTTTATACAGTAATTAAATGCATTAACAGACATCTTAAAAAACCTACTATTAACCCCCTTATTTGATTTGCTCTATTAAAAACCCATTTAAATATGTATCCAAAAAAAGTACTTATTTCTAATTTTTAATTAATCTTATAACATTTTCCATGATAAAGTGATAGTAAATATTATACTTCATTAACCTAAATCAGTACTAGGGGTTAATATGGTTTACTAAACTCTAAATCATAATATTATATTTTTTGAAAAGTGGTTTTATTGAAGAAAATTAACAGTATTAACGAATCCAGAGTCTTTCTCCACAGACTCCACAGAATGATTCTCCACCTAATAACTCTGTGCCACACTTGGAACATTTTCCAATCTCGGGTTTGGAACCGCAACACCCACAAAATTCTTCATCGTCATTTAGTTTAGTTCCACATTTAATGCAAGTTCTTTGTAATTCTTCCAATTTGCCTTCTGTGTGTATATCTAAAATTTGATTATATCTTCCGGATTCTATCCATTTTAAAAGCTCAAATGCCCTAATTACTCCCCAAGGATGGTTATAGTCAAGTTCAATTATTTCTTTATAATATTTCTCCAAACTTTCAAAATTTTCAAATTCTTCAGCTTGTTTAATAAATTCATTAGTATCCATTTTATCATAAAGTTTGGGAGGAACACCACATAATTTCATTTCAACAGAAATAGCAACATCTAAATCTTGGCAAGCTAATAATCCCGCCCTATCTGCAGTAAATTCTGACATTCGACTCCAATAATTCATTGTTTCTGCTATAGATTGGTTTAAAGAGTCTCCAATAATTTCATTTAAACCCAAAGTAAGTGTTGTGATTGCAGAACCAATAGAAGATAGTGAACTAATCATCGTATGGTATAGGCAATGCCCACTTTTTATATGACCTGCCTCATGACCTATTACACACAATAATTCATCAGGAGTTAAATATTCAACAGAACCGGGCGATAGTAAAATTATCGGATTATCATAACCTAAAGTGCAAGCATTAACATCCCATCCAGATCCACCCATCCAATAAGAGCCAATATACATTTCAGGAATATGATTAAGGTGAATATTTGAACATGCTTCTATTAAAATATCATGAATATCACTAAAATGTGTGGGAGTTACTTTAACAGAACTACCCATATTCCTAACATTTTCCCTGCTTTCTTGATGACTCAACTCATTTTGAAAAAAACGTTTCAGTGCAGGAATTTTTTTCACTGCATTTAAAGCTTTTTTATCAAATTTATGCTCATATTCTATTGGATTAAGCATCAATAATTTTTTACGCTGCAAATGAAATCCCCCAATTGAAACATTATTTAAATAGATCGATAGGGTCTTGTAGGTTTTGGAAGATTTTTTAGATGAGTTAATTTACCACCACAAGTACAATCTTCACTGAAATCATCTACACTTTCACATGATTTCAGCTTATAAACACCCCCACACGTATTACAAACCAAAAATCCGGGATTTGGATTATCAATGCCTTTTATTCGAACCGGTTTAAATTGTTCTCCGTTACCTTTTTGTTTTGCTCTACTTTGGTTGATGTTTTTATCCAAACTATCCGTAGCAGAATTTATAAATTCATCCATACCTTTCATTAAAGTTTTACTTGATTTAGAAATTGAATCCATCCATTTAGATTCTTTTTTTATAGTTTTATTATCTTTAATTTTCGTCCCACAATTAGTGCAAAAAGTGAGTTTGGGTCCAATAATAGTATCACAGTTAGGACAATTTGCCATTTGTTTTGGATTGATAATTTGATCTATCTTTTCTCCACATTCCGTACAAAATTTTAGCTCTAATTCCAATTCAGCATCACATCGAGGGCAATTAATAATTTCCTGTTCAGATTCATAAGAATCATCTTCTATTTTTTTAATTGGTTTACCACATTCTCCACAAAATTTTTTTCCATCTGGAACTTTTGCACCACATTCTGGGCACTTGATTGATGAGTTTTTATCCCCTTCCATTTCATATCACCAAAAGAATTAATATTATAATATTTTAAAATTAGATATATAATTTTATGTATAACATTGAAAATTGAAGAGAATTTATGGAATAATGGCAAATATCTTTAAAAATATCTTAAATGTTTTGAAAAGAAAATTTCGTGCTTAAACTTAGTACACAATAATATAAGCTTACATTCAAGTAAAGGTAGCCTCATACTCCTTACCTAATCTTTAATGGAACATCTATGATTAATTTCAAACCAGACAATAGATAAAAACTAAAAACAGTCCACAGAGAGTAAGTTTCACATTTCCCTTACTTTTAGAGATTTTCAAACTCATTATAGTACGGAAAACTGTAAATACTATTAATGTGAAGCCAGTGAATGTCCTCCCCAATTTCCTGGAGGCCAATTCTTAGATATAAATCCTTATTTTCTAACTTAGCTTTAATTAAGTCAGTTATATGATCTGGAGAATTTCCTTGTTCTCTTAAAATATTTAAATATTCTTTAAATGAATAATCTTTTACAGATAGATCATATCCCTCATTTTCTTCATCTATAAAAGATAGATTACATTCATGCTCATTGTTAATTTCCCTGTAATCCAAATGATCTATTTTTGAAACCTTAATAGTCCCTATAGACATTTCTATCTTATTTGATTTTATGAAATTTTTTTGATGAATTTCCTTATTGAAAATATCTTTAACCGAGTTATGGCAATCATAATCCAACAATTCTTTTCTTTCATCTTGAGAAAGTTTTCTAATGAAAAAAGGAGAGTGATCATTATCCCATAACTTATCTTCTAAATAATGGCTTTTTATTTGTGAATGTAACAATTTTAGTTTTACCACCGAAAATGGTCGGATATCCTTATTTTTATTAGAATCAATATTTTCACTTAGAAAATCTAAAGTAGGTATTAACCTTAGAGATTTGCCATCATTATCCATAGCATGTGCTGTCAATTTATTTTTACCATTATAAACCAAATCAGTTATAATGAGTGTTTTAAACTTTTCCACAGAGGAAATTGACGAATAATCATCTTCTTTTTTTATTGATTTAATATGGTAAGGTGATTTTTTTTCTTTAATCTTTTTGGCATAAGTATACCAACTTCCTTTAGTAATTTTAGCATTATTAAGCTCAATTTCTGAAATAAGGCCTGACTCAATAATCCCTTTAATTTTTTTAGTATCAGGAGATAATACTCTATCCCATAGTCCTTTTTGTTGAAGTATGGATTTTAATTTATCCTCATCCCAACTAATTCGAGTTATATAATTACGGTAGACCTTAATGTCATCACTAATAATTTCATTTACTCTTTTCTGGTCAAATATTTCAAAAAGAGAATTTTTAATTTCTTTTCTCAGAGATTCCAATTCATTTATTTTTGATTTAATTTCAAAGTATTCCCTGGCCAGTTCTTCTGGATCTACTTGCAAAAAATCACCTGATTATATGCGTAAATTTAGGATATATATCCTTATATTAAATTTCTAAGATTTTCAACGGCCTCCCCATGTCGGGGATTGATACTCAAAGATTTACAATAACATTTAACTGCTTGGGCGGTATCTCCCTGATATTCCATTGCCAAACCAAGAAGATACCATGCATCGTCATTATCGGCTTTAATTTCTACTATCTTTTGTAAATAGTTTACTGCATCCACTAAATCATTATTATTAAATAAAGAAACCGCTTTTAAATACATAATTCTCCCGTTATGAGGGTCTAATTTAAGGGCTTTATCATAATATTTTATGGCCTCCATTCTATTCTCCTTCAATTCCATTATCATACCTTTGTGTTTTAGAGCTTCCACATTCTCAATAGAAAGTAAAGATTGGTCAAAATAATGTAGTGCCTCTTCTAATTTACCTTCATTAAAATGGCCCATTCCCTTTTCATTTAATAACTTACAAGAATCAAACTCTTTTAACGCTTCAGCACCAACATTAGCCCTTGGAAAATTGTTTGTAGTATCTGGATTTTTTGATGGTATTTCTTTAGATATGATGTTCTCAAAATCAGAATTAATTAATTTTAACATTTTCTGTAAGATATATTCCGTTCCATTTTTATCCAATGGCTGGTTATCATTACCACACTTAGGAAAATATATACATGAAGGACATCCCGCCTTACAGCCACAGCTTTTCACCATCTGCAGAGTTACCTTTAAAATTTCTTCAAATAAGTCCATTGCTTTCTCTGCCAATCCAATACCGCCACTATGAGCATCATAAATAAATATTGTGGCTTCTCGCGTATGAGGATGGTACGGTGTGGAAAATCCACCAATATCTGTGCGGTCACACATCACATGTAATGGGAACATGGCAATAAAAGAATGTTCAACTCCGTGTAATCCCCCTTCAAAAATATCAACCCGTGCAAACTTTTCTACTAGCTTATCTTTAATGGAAAATGGTATGGTGAACCATAATCCTTTGGTCTGGAATTTTATGGGAGGGAGTTCTAAATTATAAACGGCAAGAGTCTTACCATAATTCATAAGTTTATACTTTTCAAAATATTCTGTAACTTCAATTTCACCAAAATAAAGAGATAAATCTCCTATATTCTTGGTATCAATTTCTTTAATAACCTGAATATCCACATCACTCATGACATGAGTATTATAATCCACATCTTTTTTAGTTACATTTATGATTCTCTTTTTAAGATCAAATCCATCTACGATATAGGTTTCTCCCTGATTCATCAGAACTGCACCTTCATGGGCTTCCCTATAGGCATGGACACGCTCCATCTTTTCTAATAATCTATTTTTATAGAAAACTTTGAAAATATCAGAATATATCTGATCCAAACCATATTTAAATGCAGGATTGTCCTTTTTATTAACATATATCCATCCTTCTGATGTGGGAGAAATTAAAGATTCCTGAGACATTTTTTCAATAAATTCTTCTCCAGCTTCAAAATATGTTTCCATTTCATCCTCACTTAAAGGGAGTTCATTGGTGGCGCACAGAAGATGAGAATAAATTATATGAATATTTTCCAGGCCAATAATGGCATTTTCATGAGGTTTATCAAAGAGGAACTCCGGATTTTTCATGAAATACTGATCCAGAGGATTTTGAAATGCCACCAAAATCACCATTGATTCATTCAAACCCCTTCCTGATCTTCCAGCCTGCTGCCAAGTGGAAATTATAGTACCGGGGTACCCTGAAATGATTACTGCATCCAATAAACCTATATTTATGCCAAGTTCCAGGGCGGTGGTAGTGGTGACCCCCCCTGAGATCACCATCTTTCAAACCTTTCTCTATTTTTCTCCTATCCTGTGGCAGATATCCTGCCCTATAAGCCGTTATTTTGTCCACCATTTCAGGTTTTGACTCATTTAACGCTTTTCTAGTCCAGGTGGCAATAAGTTCTGCCATTTTTCGGGAAGTGGTGAAACACAGGGTTTGCAGATTTGATAGAATAAGGAATAATAATAAGTTTTTAGTCTCCTGATGAGTAGAAAGTTCCCCATTTTGTTTATAAGGATTATACAATACAAAATATTTTTTACCCCTAGGTGAAGCATCTTCACTAATTAATTTAAAATTTAAACCCACAAGTTTATTTCCAAATTCTAAGGGATTAGCAAGAGTAGCTGATGAAAGAATGAATTGAGGATCAGATCCATAATAGTTGCATATTCGCCTTAATCTCCTGATTAAAAGAGCCACATTAGAACCAAAAACACCCCTGTATTGGTGGGCCTCATCTATAACAATGTATTCTAAGTTACGATAAAATTTTGCCCACTGAACATGCCAAGATAAGATTAAATGTAATTCATATGGGTTGGTGAGAATAATACGTGAATTTTCCCGGATCCATGGTCTTTTATCTTTAGGAGTGTCACCATCATAAATATTTGGCTTAATATCAATTTTCAATTCTTTTTCAAGCGTTTTTAGAATTTTAAGTTGATCATTGGCCAGTGCTTTGGCGGGATAAATATAGAGAGCTGTGGACGATTTATTTTGAGATAAATTCTCCAGTATAGGGAGGTTAAAGGCTAATGTTTTACCGGATGCAGTGGGAGTTGTGATTAGAATATTCTTACCATCTCTTAAATATTCAGAAGCTTCACATTGATGTTTATAAAGTTTAATATTCTCTTTTTGAAGATAATTTTCAATATTAGATGGCAAGTTACCTAATTGACCGTACTGGGCATCATGAGACGGAATAATTTCTAAATGCTCAATTTTATCTCGAAATTGAATATTGGATTGAAGTTTATTTAGTACCTTTTTCACCATTTATTTCGCCTTGAGCTTATTTTGCTGAAATTTAGCAATTAATTGCTAACTAAAATTAAATAATAAAATTTTTTAGTTAATACATTCAACTAATCTATAACTATCCATTATAATATATTTTCTATTAAGGGGTGTTCATGTGGTAAAAGGGGAGAAACCGGTTCCAAATACAATTTTAGATGAAATTATTGGCCAAACTATTTCTAATCTTAACTTAAAACCAGAATTTAATGAGGAATCGGTTGAATATTTGGAATCACTACTTAAAACTGGAAAAGCAGATCCAGATAAGATTATAAAAATTTTGAAGGGGTCATAGAATGAAGCTCCTGGAATTGGAGATTCAAAATTTTAGAGGTGTTAAACAACTAAAAATAGAAACCCAAGGAAGAAATTTTCTTATATGGGGTCCGAATGGCTCTGGTAAAAGTACCATTGTAGATTCTCTGGATTTTTTATTAACGGGAAATGTTTCCCGCATGACTGGTAAAGGAACTAAAGATATCAAAATTAAAAAACATGCCCCCCATATTGATTCTGAAGTTGAAGATGTGGAAATTAAAGCTTTAGTTAAGCTGCAAAATTTAGATGAACCAGTTAAAATAAAACGTTCCTTAAAAAACCCTAAAAAACTTATCTATGATCCCTCTTATGAGAAAAATATTGAACCTGTTTTGGAATTAGCAACTAGAGGTCAACATGTCCTGACCCGGAGAGAAATCCTGAACTATATTACTGCTGATTCCAGTACCCGAGCCCGACAGATTGAAAAACTATTAAAACTGGATGATGTTGAAAAAACACGTATTGCGCTTAATAAAACAAAAAACCAGTTAAAAAATGATTATAAAATGGCTAATGGTGCTCTAAATAGTTCCATAGAATCTATTAAAAATATTATGGATGAATCTTATTTTGAAGAAGAAACAATCCTTGATTTTGTCAATGAAAATAGAGAGATTTTAGAGGGATCCCCATTAAATAATCTGGACTCAACATCAATTAAAGAAGGTATAAATCACCCAAGGACTCCTGAAGATTTTGTCAATTTGGGTTTGCTTGAAAAAAATATTCATAATCTCCAGAATAAACTTTCTAAAGATAATCAGAATTATTTATCCCAATTAAACCAATCATATGTAGAATTAAATAATAAAATTTCATCAAATCCTCAACTAAATGATACTGTAAATCGTTTGAGGTTAACTGAGTTGGGATTGGATCTTTTAGATGATTCAGGAACATGTCCATTGTGTGAATCATCATGGGAAATGGAAGAACTTAAAGAAAACTTAACAACTCGTATTAAATTACTGGGCGATATACAAAAAGATCTTCAAAAGATGGATGATTTAAAAGAAGAATTAATTCAAATTTTCACCAGCACTTGCAGCATATTATCTGAAATAATCCCTGTTGCTGGAACTTTGAAATTAGAAAAACCATGCCATGAATTAAAATCCTGGCAAAATGATATAAAAAGATTACTTGATGAAGATATTGCTGTTTATTCTCCAGAAAATATCAGAACTCTACTGGCACCGGAAAACGTTTCTTATTTATTGGATGAAATAGTTTCAACTGCCAGGAAAAGCTCAAACGAACCATCCCCTAAACAAACTGCATGGGATATCTTAACCAAGTTAGAAGAAAATTTAAAGAATTATACTGCTACTAAAATTAACTGTCTTTCTGCTTTTAAATCTTATAAAAAAGCGGAAGTTCTATTACATGCTTTCATTAAATCGAGAGAACTTATTTTAGGTGGCCTATTTTCTGAAATAGAAGAGAGATTTATAGAATTATATAAACAGTTGCATGGTTCTGATGAGTTTGCTTTTAATGCCCAACTAAAACCTAAAGGTAGTGGTGTTGATTTCTATGTTGACTTTTATGGTCGGGGATCTCATCCACCCCATGCCCTACACAGTGAAGGTCACCAGGATACTATGGGTATTTGTTTGTATTTAGCCCTGGCTGAAAGATTAACTGAAGGATATATTAATTTAATTATTTTAGACGATGTAATGATGTCTGTTGATGCTCCACATCGCCGTGAGATTTGCCGGTTATTGGCCAGTTTCTTCAAAGGAAGGCAATTTTTTATCACTACCCATGATCAAACCTGGGCCCGACAGTTACAGTTAGAAGGTGTGGTAAATTCTAAACAAATGATTGAATTATATAACTGGAGTATTGAAAATGGGCCTAATATCAATTCTCGCCAGGACATGTGGGAGAAAATTGGAAAAGATCTAATAAAAAGTGATGTTAATTCAGCAGCATTTAAACTTAGAAGAGGATCTGAAGAATTTTTCAGAGCTGCCTGTAATTCTTTAGGGGCTTCAGTTACTTTTAAAGAAAATCAAAGATGGGAATTAGGTGATTTTCTCCCTGCTGCTTTAACTAGTTATAAAAGTTTATTAAAAAGTGCTAAAGTGGCTGCCAATTCCTGGAATAATCAGGACGAAGTAATGAGATTGAAAAATATTGATGATAATTCTAAAGAAGTGTTTGATAGATCAAATGCTGAACAATGGGCCGTTAATATTAATGTCCACTATAATAATTGGGCTAATTTTTCTGTTGAAGATTTCAGACCAGTAGTGGATGCTTTTCATGATTTATTTGGTGTATTTCAATGCAATGATTGTGGTGGGGTCTTGCATTTGACTAAAAATGGTTTAAATGCAGAGGCTGTTCGGTGCAATTGTGGTGGAGTTAATTGGAATTTGGTTAAGAAATAGTTTTATTTTAATATATTAGTCCAAATTCTCTAAAAGTTTATTTAAAGAGGATATCAAATTTTCTATTGGGGTAATAGCAAAATCTTGGATATTAGAATGTTCACTCCTTAAGTTAATAACTCCTCTAAATTTTTCATCTAAATCACCAAACTGCACTTCTTTTATACCTTCAGATTGATCAGGAACAACAATTAACAGTTTCAATTTATTAGTTAATTCATCTAAATCAAATTTTATACTGTTTTTTTCCATGCGATTTATAACCATAGATCTAGTTATCATATGAACCGGAAGTAAACCAGCTATAACTTTAGGTGGAGTTGGTGCTGTGGGAATAACATCTACCGATAAAAATGGCACTCCATCTCTTAAAATTAGAATTGTTAAAGTACCTATTCTATACCTTGCCTTTTCACCAGGGATTAAATCAGGTTCATCAAATAGAACAATAGTTTTTACACCATTTTTACCCTGACAATAAATTGTTTCATCATTGAGTTCCCTGGATAATTCTTCATAAACTTTGTTGAGCATTTCTTCAATTTTAGCCATTTTATCCCAAGAATTTTATATACTTCAGAAAACTTAACTTTATCTAATTAGTTATTATAGATTGGGGGTGAGTTAATTTGTTAAGAGATTATATTCAACGAATTTTTAATAATTATCAAAGAGCTAAAACAAGCAACTTTACTGGTAGTCCTATTGTTAAACTGATAACTGAAGACTTTCCAGAATATTTAAAAGAAATAAATTTAGATTCTGATGATTACATCTTTAAAGGCAACGCTGGAAAAGGTAATTGGACTGAATGTCCATATATTGCCATATTAAATAGTAAAATTACTACAGGTGTTGGTTCTGGTTATTATGTGATTTATATATTCAGTAATGACACTAAAAGTCTTTATTTATCCTTAAATCAAGAAATTTTAAAAAGTAATTCTGTGACAACTCAAGATTATCTTAAAGATTTAAGTTTAAAAGCATCTGAATTTAGAAAAAAAATAGGTGATATACCAGATAAATTTAATTTAGAAACTCTATCTTTGGGAAATCCCACTTTTTATAGTAGGTATGAAATTGGGAATATTTGTGCAAAGGAATATACAATTGAAGATTTACCTTCTGAAGAAGAACTTGAAGCGGATTTAAAGGAAATTTTAAAAATATATGAAAAATTAGCTAATTCAAATAATGAAAAACATGATATAAGGGATTTCATTAAAAATATGCTTGAGAATTATCTTAAGGCAAAAAACAATGAAAAGCTTGCTAAAGAATTGGTTTCTTATGCAAATGGTGGTGAATTTCACCAATACTGGATTAAAATTGCCAATCGATTCGAAAAGGGAGATTATGCAACATTCGGATTGTTTGGAGCCGCCAAAACGTTACAAAGGATACCATATATCCATATTTTTAATAAAAAATATCCTACTTGGCGTATAATTTTCCTATTTAGAGAAGATATGAAAGGAGTTTATTTATCATTGGGACAACACCCTTGGACAATGGATGGTAGACTTAAAGAAAAAGGATTAAATATTCAAAAATTCAGTGAAGAATTCAATAATTATTTACTAAATGATGCTTCAGAAGCAAGAACTAAATTAAAGAATTTGACAACAATTCCGGATGAATATCTAGAAAAAATAGATTTGGGCTCTGAAAATGCTATTTCTGCTGCTTCAAGAGAAGCTGGAAATGTTTTTGCTAAATATTATACTTTAGAAAATTTACCTTCAGAAAATGAGTTAATATCTGATTTTAAAGAAATTTTAAATCTATACAAAAAATTAGGAGATGAAACAAACATTTCTGAAAATATTAATATTAAAGAACCATTGGAATTTATTTTTAAAAATCTACCGAAAGCCAAGAAACAAAATGAAAATCCAAAAAATCATGAAGTCCACAGAGCATTTTTAGATATTAAAGATGCTATTTTTGAAATTGCAAAATCTATTCATCCTGAAAAAAACTACAATTCACAAGCATATTATCAAGACAAAGGTAACTGGTTCAAAAGTCCTTACGTCTACTTAGAGAATAAAGCACATAAAGATATTTTTGACCATAGGGATCAACACTTTGTAGTTTTCTGGTTTAATGAAGATCTCAAGGGAGTAATTCTTTGTTTAAGTCAATCTGCAAAGTATGCTAAAAAATTTTTAAGAATTAGAGGGAAAAAGGATTCTAAAAAAGAAATTCATAGTTATATGCAAAATCATGACAACTATGTTAAAAATGAATTAAAATACTTGAATATTAAAGAAGATTTATTTTTAGATTCAGAGATTGATAATGTGTCTGATCGAATGATATATGGCAAATATTATGATAAAAACAATTTACCATCCAATGATGAAATAATCGCTGATTTTAAAGATTTATTTTATTTATATTCTAAATTAAAACCAGATCATGGTAAATATGCTAATGCTGATTTTAAGATTATAGAAAATAAAAATCAGATTAAAGAATCTCAAAATAAATTAGAATCTATCTTCAAGCTAAGTTCCCAAAAAAACGATAATATTCATTTCTCATCAGATTTAGGAATATGGATGTCATCAGGCAAAAACCCTGATTCTTTTTATAATCTATTTGGAATAGAAAACCCTTATCCCACTGCATCTAATGAGACCATAATAGAAATAAACTTCCCATTTAATGGAATTAACCGTAAAATATCCGGAGCTTTTGTAAAAGATGATTCAGGAAATGTTTTTTTAGTTCATCGAGGGAATTTAGGAGGAAAATATGCTGGAAAATCACTCCTTGAAGAAAATTATGATGGTGAATGGGTAGATGTCGATGATGGAAGAATATTAAAAAAATTTATTTTAATCGGAGATCTAGATAATCCAGATTTCCCAGAAAAATTGAAAAATTTTGTCTATGATATTTGTAAGATTAAGAAAGGGACTGATTGCATGGTAAACCAAAACTTCTTTAATTATCTCCATGAAAAAGGATATCTATTCGACCAAAAATTAGTGGAGAACTTTTTATTATCTTTAAAGGTAAAACCATTTGTAATTTTAACGGGAAATTCAGGAACTGGGAAAACTAAGGTGGCCCAACTATTTGCCAAGTACCTTAATCTTCAATCAGGACCAATAAATCCACGAGGAGAAAAATCAGTTATATTCCCTAAAAGAGTTGATATTACGTCTAATTCAAAAAAAGTTATGGGTAATTGGGAACTAAAACCAGATGAATTAAATAAATTAAAAGATTTTACTGAAAACCTTACTTTAGAAGTGCATCAAGGCCGTACCAGATCAACTAAAAGCGGGAAGGGTTATGTAGAAAATAATAGGTTATTTTATGCTGAAAATACACCATTTTTTGAAGAGATAAATAAAATAATAGGGGGTAGTCGAACTGAAATTCAAGTGATTGCCCAAGAATATCAAGAAAATCTTCCCCATATAAAACATGAAATTGTGCCAGTAGGTGCCAACTGGACAGAAAACAGGCATGTGGTCGGATTTTACAATGTCATTACAGGAAATTATCAAAAAACACAAGCATTAAATCTAATTTTAAATGCTAAACAAGAAAATGAGAATTTAGTAGAACTATCAGACCCTTATTTTTTAATATTAGATGAAATGAACCTCTCTCATGTGGAAAGATACTTCTCTGATTTCTTATCAGTTATGGAAAGTCAAGAAGAAATGCCTTTACATGATAATAGTTCAGAAGAAGTTCCTGCAAAATTAAAATTACCTAAAAATCTGCTGGTGATTGGAACAGTGAATGTAGATGAAACCACCTACATGTTCAGCCCTAAAGTCTTAGATCGAGCCAACACTATTGAATTTTTAACACTCAACCCCTTAAAATTCATGAAAAACCAATCTAAAAGTCCAGAACCTTCTGGAGATATTGAATATCTGGAAAATCCATTATCTGATCTTAAATCCAGAAATTCTTCCATTGATGAATTACAAGAATTAATGAAGAATATTAAAACAAAAGACAATCAAACGTTATGGGATGTAATATCCAGAGAAATAAATAATATTTATAATGAACTTAAAAAAGCCGGTTTTGACTTTGGATTTAGAGTGGTTAATGAAATAATACGTTTTATGTATGTGGCCTGGAAATACGAGGGAAAACTTGACAAGTGGGAAAACTGGGAAAGGTACTTTGATGCCCAAATAAAACAGAAAATGCTCCCTAAATTACATGGATCTCAGAGAACCATGCAAGAGCCCATAAAATCTCTTTTTAAAATTTGTTATGGTGAATCGACAGATTTAGATCCTCGTATATTTAATAGTGAGCAACTTGCACAAGCCAAATATCCTACTGCTGCTCTTAAACTGAGTGAAATGGATAAAGTTCTTTATGAACAAAGATACGTCGCCTTTATCAATTAGGTGAATTTCATGACTTACCAATTGGTTTCTATAGATATTGAGAACGAATCTGGCTCTAAAAAACTGGGAAAGCTAGAAATCAGGGCTGAATCTAAGTCAGATATAATTAACCCTATTTTTAAGGATAATGGCATTTTCTATAAAAATGTGGAAAAAGTTAAAGAATTAGATGATGAAACTCCCATTCAATTTTTCATTAAAGAAGATATAGAAAATATTTCTTCCATGGTACTTTTGGAAGAAACATATTATAAATTGAATTTCCTACCTAAATCATCAATATCTAAAATTAAAGTTTTGCCTTCGTTAGTTAGTCAGCAAAATTTCGTTCTGGAACATTCGGATGATGAGTATAATCCATACAGAGCCAGTTTAAATTTTAGAAGTTATGCTGGCAAATCATTTTTTGATTTTGAAGTAAATGGAATAAAATCTAAAAAATATCCATTTGAGGTTCGTTCCAAAAAAATAGGTTATTATAAACAGTACGATGCCATGATTGCAGATCTAGCAGAAGTGGCATCCGGAATGATATTTGAACAGAATGCCCCTCTTCTGCAGCGTTTTGATTTTGGACATGACAAAAAAGAAACACTTTATGAAGAATTCATGTTCTTAGAATATCTTTTTAGAGAAGAAAATTTGCCATTTGTTTATGAATTCATCAAACAAAATCCCCATTCTAAATTAGAAAAATATTCTGAAAATGTCCCCACAGCATTTGCCCATAATATTGGGCCTTCGGAGTTAATAGATATAGTTTCTAAAGCTGAAAATTTATCTAAAGCTGAACAAATACCCCATAGCTGGCCTGCAGAAATGAAGGAGCATATACTTGATTCTATTAATCATGATTTCTTTGAAGATACTTTAGACACCCCTGAAAACAGGCTTTTGAAGTATTTTTTAGAATCAGTAGATAAATTAATATATGATCTGATTTCTAGAGCAGATGAGGGTAATATCAAAGATAAACTCCAAATATTCCTGAAAAAAATCCAAAATTATCTTTCTGATCGATGGTTAATGGATATTGGTCCTTTAAAATATATTCCTATGAATTCCCAGATAATGCAAAAAAAAGAAGGTTACAGGGAGATCTTCAAATATTATATTTATTTTGAATTTGCTTTTAGACTGAAATGGGAAGATATTGAAGATACTTTAGAAGGATATGAGAGAAAATTAAGTGAATTATATGAATACTGGTGTTATATCAAGCTCTTAAATGTTTTAAGTGAGTTAAGTAATAAAACATTGAAGTTTGAAGAAGTTTATAAAGTTAATTTGAATGACTGGTCCATTAGTCTTAAGAAAGGAATATCAAATGCTCAAGAATTTAATTGGATTTATAATGATAAACCAATTAAAATTAGAGCAGTTTATGGTGGACGTTTTTCTAAAAAATCACGTTTTAATGCATTTTCTATACCACTAAAACCAGATTATACATTAATTATCAAATATGGCCATAAAGAACGTCTTCTTCATTTTGATGCTAAATATAAATTTAAAAAGAAAATTTTAAATTACTTCAAGACACTTAATTCTTTTGATCTAGAAAATAAAGATGATGAAGAGATATATCGTGAATATAAAACGGAAGATATTTGTAAAATGCACACCTATAAAGATGCGATTTCTAATAGTTTAGGGGCTTATGTTCTTTATCCCGGAGATTTATCAGAAATATTTGAGGAAATTGAAAATAAATGTATTCCTTCAGTAGGGGCTTTCCCACTCACACCTGGAAAATCGGAAGATAATGAAGAAAAAATTGAAGATTTCTTGAATGATGCATTATCTCAAATTAAAGATTAATCAATTATTTTTTAATTCTTCCTCTTTAAAATCCTCACAAAAACTACAAATAAAACTAATATTTTTTTGACGATCTAACTCCTAAAATGCAGAAACTGTTCTTCGATTTAATAAATGGAAATTATTAAAAAGTATGATTAAGTAATTAGAATGTAATTTGATAAAGAGTATTTTAATTAGTTCTGCAGCAGTAAATTTCTTGAGTGATGGTTCTTTTTGCTGGACAATTGTTTCAATGCATTCAATGAGCCTAATTTTTATGGTATTTGGTTCATTGAAGAATACACATAAGTGATCTGATTTTAATTGTTTATATATTTCGTGGACATCTTTATAGTAGAATAGAATGTTTTTTTGTTTATTTATATGGTGTTGGATTTGTATTAAATTCATACTATAATATATGAAATTGGAATTATTTAAAAGTATTTTTAGTATGTAAATGTGTGTTGATGTAGTTATGTATGAACTAAATTAAAAATCCATGCAATAATGAAATTATGATGATTTCATTTGCCCATAATCAAACAGAGCATTATAATTCAATTATTCAATTATAATCAAACCATCAATGATAATATAATCATATTACTTCCCTGAGTGACACTAAATTTATAAGTAAAATTAAAAATCTTGTTTTAAGAGTAAATAAAATTAAATCAATTATAAAATCTAAAAGTATTGTAATTATGATATATGTATTTTAAATATATATTTATTTAAGAAATATATATATTTATCTAAAAATTTTCCATAGTCAACTTTATACATTAAATAAAACACCAATAATATATAATATTATATTAATTGATATATTTTTTAAAAGAGGTATTGAATTGCATTTTGAGCAAATAACTACTCTAAAAAGAGTATTGGGTTTACTAAAACAAATCTCTAGAGAAAGTGTATATATACACACTAAAAATTCAAAGAATAATCTTCATTTTTCAACTATTAACAAAGAAAGAACAGTTCTATTGGACTTGATGCTCCTAAAAGAAGAAACAATAACTCATTCTTCCAAAGAAAAAAAACAAAAATTTTCACTTAGAACTGGAAAACTATTTTATGATATTATGGATGCTGTAGAAAATGGAAGCATTGTTAATTTGGAATTTGAAGATGAAAGTCTATCTGTAAAAGTCATTTATGAAGATATAAAATTTAAATCCATATTGAGTTCATATTTAGACGGATTCATAGGTTTCCCACCATCAAATGAGAAAATTGTGTTTAATATTTCAGGCGAAAAAATGTTTCATGGTCTTAACTTACTTTCAAAATTTAAAAATGATTTACATGTGCGTGTTGAAAGTAATGAACTAAGTATTGAGTCTTTAAGTGAGTTAGGTAGTACTAAATTAATAATACCCTCCAAAACATCTTTTGAAGAGAATAAAACATTATCAAATAATTCAGTATATGATTATGAAATAATTAAGCCACTTATTAATGCATCTAAATTATCAAACAATATTGAAATGAATTTTCAATGGAATGAAAAAATCAAAGATAACGTAATTGTAGCAAAATGCAACTTGAAAGATTATAACGGTTATGCAAAATATTTATTTACTCCTAAAGGTGTTCTAAATGGGATATCCTAAATTCAAAGAAACAGATTACATCGGACTTAATGGTACTACAGAACAACAGCTTATGCACCCACATTTTGAAAAATGGCAAAAATGGTTTATAAATGATTATTTACCTCCAGAAAATAAATTAGCAGTTTTCATACCTTGTGCTGCCATTAAACCTTATATTAATTCTCCGATTCATAGATTATTTAATGAAGTTTTGGATGTTTATAAAAATGATATTCATCGATTAGTTATATCAAATGCAGGGATTATACCTTATGAATTTTCTGATAAGTACCCATTTAATGCCTATGATTGGAATCCACTAGCAGAATCTGATGATATACAGATTAGATATTATGAAACTACCCGAGCCAGGATACACAAATACCTTAAAAAACATGAATATAAAGGTTATTTATCTTACCTTAGAACCAAATCATTATCTTTTAATGCTTTAAAAGACGCTTGTTCCGATTTAGATTTGAATATAGTTTATGAAAATTTAAATGAAACAATTAACCCAAATAAAGATTCTGATTTGGTTTTAACTTATCCAGAAAATTTAAAGATGTTAAAAAAGGCGCTAGAGGAAATTTTATGAAATTTTGGGCTGGAGAAACTCCTAACGAATCAATTAAGTTAAAACACGATTATGTTATGGATAGTGTCATCAATTATTACAATAAAGAAGATCCAAAAATAAATTATAAATATAAAAAGTTATTTTTGGATAATGGTGCTTTTTCAGCTTTAAAAAATACTAATCCTAATAAATCCTTGTTAAATAAAGAAAAGGTGCTTGATGTTCAAGAAACATTGAAACCAACATTTACTGTACCTTTAGATTATCCATTTACTCCAGAAATGCCTAATTCTATAATGAGGAAAAGATGGCTTGAAACTAAGAGTAATATTGAATATTGGTCTGATGCTACTAAACTCGACTTAGTACCAGCATTACATGCTTGGGATAGTAATTCATTAGAAAATAATGTTAAGTGGTTATATAGTAAAGACTTTGATTATATATCCTTGGGAAGTATCCTTACTGCAAAAGATGAATTTTCAGGATTTTTTGGGGACAGACAACCTTCTAAAGCTTTTATTGATTCCATAATCACTTCTCAACAAATTGCAAATAAATTTGATATGCAAGTGCATATTTTTGGATTTGGGTCTTCTCCCATAATGTATCATATTGGAGCATATTGTGGCTTAAAAAGTACTGATTCAATAGGTTACAAAAGAAAAGCGGCCTATGGTAAAATAATACTTCCACAAAAGGGTGAAAGATATTGTGGAAATGGTGAAGCCAAATTTGGAATTAATACTAAAGGGGATAGTATTGAAAACTTTTTAAATAAAGATGACATGAATCAACTTGAAAATTGTGAATGTCCTATTTGTAGAACCCAACCAAAAAATGCAAAGATTAGATGGGATAATATGAGATATGACTGGGTAAAACGTACACATCATAATAAATGGGTTATGGAACAAGAAGAAAAAATTGCAAAACAGTTTAAAGATGATAAACTGGAATATGAAAAGTTTTTAAACACCACTATTGGGAAAAGTGGACTTAAACATCTTTGGGAATACACAAAAAGGAGAATTAATCATTATAAATTAGATTTATTGTATTAGGAGGATTTTAAGTGGCTGAAGGATTAACATGGACCATAACTTTCCAAAAAACTATGTTTGAGGATTCTATCGGAGTTTTAGGAGGATTAGAACGAGATGGATCTAGAACTACAGGATTTATTAATAAATATTTCCCTAAAGGAGCTAGTAAATCAAGAAGACTAGATGTAATGAAACTATTGGATGATTTAAACTTTGTTAATGTAATTCCGTCAAGAGGGACTAATCTATATAAAATAACAGATATTGGAAAAAATTTCTATTTTGAAAATGATTTGAATAAAAAAAAATTTATTTTTCACGCTAATTTGTACCAAAACATTTTTCATTATTCTTATGCTTTTGATTATATTCTAGATAATGATTATTACGAATTTGATAAGTTAGATTTCATAAAAACTATGGTTATTAGTGCATCAAATGATTTTGGAACAAGAATTCATGACTGGAAATCTGGTGAAAATGTATTAAATTTTATGGAATGTTTAGATATATTATCTAAAGAAAATAAGATTTATAGACTTAATGACGAATACAAGATTACTTTTAAAGAAAATGAGCTTCTTGAACTTGTCTATGAAAATTTTGATCAAAATAAAATTCTGTTTACAAAAAGCTTATGTGAACAGCTATTAATTTATTCATCCTATTTTATTACTTCTAGAAATCCTCCAACAATTGAGTATCTATATAATAAATTATTAGAGATTAATACTAATAAAGAACTTTTTAAATTTAGCCCTGGTTTGCCTAGGCCACCAATTCCAACTATACACACATTAATTGAATTAAAGGAGGAATCATTATGATTAATCCATTTCCACAATTAGGAACTAATTCTAATATAGATCCAATAGGTTATAATAAAAATCTGGAAGAAATCAAAAATATAGTTACATCTAACATTGGATTCCAGCCACTAATAATTAATGTTTATGGAGATTATGGACAAGGTAAAACAACTATCTTGGATTATTTGAAAAAAAAATTCAGCAATGATTGGGCTAATTTAAGCATATTTGAGAATGACATCAGTGAGTTTCCAAACTTAGAACAAGATTTGTTAAAATACCAAGAAATACAAGAGAATAATGATACTGATGGAATATTTGTTGTTTTAGATGAAATGCAACATGTTACATTATCTTCAAATGAAACTAATGATATAAATATTTTAACTAATGAACAGGCAAGATTTTTAAATCTTCTTAGGAAGTTTTCAGATAATAAAATTGAAGGTTTAAATAATAAAAATTTTGTATTGTGTATTGCGATGCATCCCGGCACCAAGGCTTTTTTGGGAGAACACGGATTTACTGATGTTTTACAGAGAACAGAAACTCTTAAAATAGATTTAAAGGATATAGATTATTATATGGCTTATATGCTAATAAAAGAGCATTTAAAAAAAATAAATGTAACATATGATTACTTTTTTGATGAATCTTTTATTTATGCCTTTTATGCTATATTACCTCATTTAGATGAACAAAGAACAGGCCAAACAGGTCGTTTTAATGGAAGAACTTATTCACAATTATTTTTCAAATTAATAGAATTTTGGAGAACAGAAGAAAAAAAATTAAGTTTTCAAGTTCTTAAAAATATAATGTTAGGTAAAATTGACATTGATTTAAGTGAAAATGTTAATTTGGCTAATATAAAAAAATATCATGAGATATATGATACTTTAAAAGATGATGAAAAACCTCTTTGGGATATGTTTGTATTTAATCCAAGATGGCATTTCAATAAAGAATTTGATATAAATAGTATCAAACCCACATTACATAGTTTATTAGAAAAAAATTTAATAAGTGAAAGAATATGTGTTATTTTGAGTCCGGACCAATTATTAGAATTAAATAATGAACTTTTAGCAGATATAAAGACATTACCTAAAGATAGAATCTATTTAAACGGCGAAAAATTGGTTATTTTCCTTGATACTGCGGATGATAAACTAAAGGGAACATTAGATAACCAATTCCAAATTAATATCATATATAGATTAAATGATGAGCTTTTAAAATCATTGTATAACTTTAGTTTATCAGGTTTAGATCCAATAATTATTGATTATTTTAAAAAGGAACCTCATGAAAAGGTCGATCAATTCTATTCTATTTTAAATAAGATGGATAGAGGAATCGAAAATTCAGAGAAAAAATTTGAAAAAATTTCATTAGAAAAATGTAAAATTGGATTAAAATACGAATATCTAAATGTTTTATATAAAGTTAAGGGAAAAATTAAACATCGAATTGCGATTTTTTACTATTCTAAAGATTATGGGTCAGTGGAATTTGACAAATACTTTTCGGATATTAAATCAGAGCTTCATAATTCTGACTTTGATTTATCATTAATTTATGTTTGTCCATATTATATAGAAGAATTACCTAAAGAGAAGGTAATTATTAGAAATATGGAAAATAGAATGTTTCTCCATAAATTAAGTCGTTTAGAACTAATTAATATACTAAAAGGCGACAATTATACTATTGAAAGCACTTTAGAAGAATCAATAAAATTATACACTCAAGAATCCGTCCAAAAAGGTTTTACAATTCCTTTAACAGGTTTTAAAGAAAAATTCAACTTAAAAAATAAAAAAAGTAATCCAGAAAACAATTTCAAAGAAGTCTTTTTAGAAGATATTGAAACATCTTGGAAGATTGAACTTGACAAAAGAAGAGGAGAATTGAATAATAAGCTATCAAAGATATTAAAATTAGGAATTGATGGTAATGGAATGTTAGAAGAATTAGGAAAAGAATCTTTGAGTCAATTTATGCATATTGATGAATATGGAAAAATTCTTGGTGCTAAATTTTCAAAATATGAAGTTAACTTTTTAGAACTATTTGGTTCTAATGAAGTCACTAAAGATGAATTAAAAATAGAATTATCAAAATATTTTTCTTATTTCTCAAGATTTGATCCATTAATTTACATTCCAGAAATCCTAAAAAGAAAAAAATTGTTGAAAGAATGTGATACTAAATATTATCTTATTCAACCCACAGATTATCTAAATGATATATTTAAAATTCTAAACAATGCTGAAATAACTGAACTTTTGGGAAATGATCAAGAAATAATTATTAAAAGAAATATTAATGATTTGAAATTAATTGTTGATGAATTAGATGATCAAAACCTGGATTTATACAAAAAAGCAGTTTACAATACAGAACTTGACAACATATTTTCTATTCTAAACAATCTTAAGGGAAATGATGACAATTCAATTGAAAAAATTTGTGAAAAATATCAAAGTATAGAAAAAGATCTTAAAGAAAGTTTTGAAGAAATAAATGTTGAAGATGTAAATATTTATCCTTTTTTGGAAAGAATGGAAAAACAATCTAAAATTAATGAATATTACTTTGAAAATCCTATTAAATTCCAAGTAATCAATCTCGAAAATATTAATAATTATCTTAAGCCTCTAATAAATTCTAATTCAAGTCAAAATATAGATAAAGAATTATTATTTATTTTAGAGTCTATTTTAAATAAAAACATTATTAAAGATCTTAATTTTGTGAAAACCGATTTAAACGATTTAAGAATAAAGATTGAATTGCTGAAAAAAGGTGAAATAAATTCTGACAAAGAAATAGAACTAGAAGATTGGTTATACAACGAAAATGTTCAAATAACACCATTCAAATTGAAATTAATTGATAACATTTTAAGTGATTTTGATTTATTTATAATAAAGCCAATAATCTCTTCTTTTAAGCGATCAGATGGAATTTATGCTGATCTTAACAATACAAAGATCTTATATGAAGATTATGAAATTTCAATGGGAAAATTTAAAGATTTCAATAGATATGATAAATATCTCAACAGAATAAATCGTATAGATATAGATTTAGAAAATTTTGAAAATCATTTTAAATATATTCCGAATATTGCCAAATATTCAATAGAAATTTTGGAGCCATACTTAAGATTCCTCCAAAAGAATTTACAAAAATCTGAAATAGATAATCTTATTAAAATTGAAAAAGAGATTGATCTAAGCGAAAATAAAGGAATAATAGAATATATTGATTATATCTCAAATTTAGACTCTAGAGAATATCTCAATTTCTATCTCAAAAGTAATTACTCGAATAAAAGTTTTTCAGAAGATGAACTAATAGACATAGTATCAAAAATTATAGAAACTGAAACAGAATTATCAAATCAAGACCCCCAAGAAATTATTAATCAGATTTTATTACCATCAGGACTTTTGATACGCATGACATTAATAGAAGAGTACTATGATAATCATGAGAAAATAGAAGATATGAATATAAAATATTCAGTAAAAGGTGTTTAAATGAAGCCATTTAAAGTATTTAATGAGAATATGAAAAAGAAATTTCTCTGTGCTCCTTTAAATCATCCGAATATTGATTATAAATGGATTGAAAAGGATATTCAATTAGAAAATGAAATATATAAAATAGATTTTGTTGGGGATATTGTAGACAATATTAATATTGATATAATTGAAATGGGAAATTATAAAGTTGGGTTTTTTGATAAAAATCAAAATTTTATTACTCCAATTTTATTTCATCCACTAAATCTTAAAAAAAGTGAATATAAAGAATTATTGAAAAAAATTAAAGATTTATCCGATTTGAATTTGGTATTTAAAGATAAAATTGAAATAAGTTCTAAAAATAAAGCTTTAATTGATGAAATGGAAACAAATCAAAATTTTTTGCTAGACATCTTTAAATATTTGGCTAGTGACAAATTTGACTTCTCAAATTATGATTTTATTACAACTGAAGACCTTGAAAATCTTATTACACTAATAAAAAATAATAAGGACACAATTTGTAAAGAATATCCTCATCTTCAATTTATTGTAAATTTACTTGATTAGAGGTATCAAATGGCATATAAAACTGGAATTGAGGGATTTATCACTGAAACTCTTAAAGAAAGATTTGGTGAAATGGATAAAATCAGGGCAGTCTTTAGAGAGATGAAAGATGATGCTGAGTCATTAAGAGATAATTTATTAATTGATATTGCAAATCCAGAATACTCCGATTTAAAAAGAAATGTTATAGCAGTTGATGGAAGTAATTATCAGGAACAATTTGAATCGATTTCAATAACTATTGCAACTGCATATGCATATTTGAACAACAAACAAATTGAACGTTATTTACCAAATGTAAAAATAGTGCCTCCTTATTATTCTAATTTAGTAAATTCTATTAGAATGAGAAATTTAGAGTATAATGTGGCTTTAGATGTTATTAAAGAAATAAACAACCAAAAAGAAACTGTAGATCTAATTTTATTGGATGGTGCTATGACATTTCCTGATGAAGCGTTAGGAGACTATATAGATAATGTTCCTTGGGTAAAAGAGGTTTATGATGAACATCACGAAGCTGTAAATAATTTTTTTGATTATGTAATTGACAATAATATTCCAACAGCGGCTGTTGTTAAAGATTCTATGGCAAATAAGTACTTTTTATCACTTTATTCAGCTCTAAATAATTTTAAGAACAATTCTGAAATTGATTATGAATTTTTACAAAAGAATAAAGATTTTATCAACAAGTGGAATAAAGAAGGAACATATAATATTGTATCTGAAAATAGTTTTCTAAGGAACCTTTTTTACAAAAAACAGTTCTGTAGAACAAAATATGCTGAAGTAACTTGCTCTTTAAGAAATGAAATTCCAGCCAAACAGTTAAGAGGAAATGTTATAGGTTTTTATTTTAAATCATTGCCTTCAGAAAAACCATTTTTTGTTGAAGTTCCTATACATTTCAAAGATAAAATTGACGATATAACTCAATTATTATCAACATACAGTTATTATTCACTAAGACCAGGCTACCCTTTTCCACTTTATGTAGCACATAAAAAAGTTGAACTTAAAAAAAAATATGCGAAGAACATAGCATTAATTCTTAGAAATATAGCTCGTAAAGATCTTAAAGAAGATTATAATTTACTATTTTCAGATAAATTTCATGATAAACTATAAGGTGTTAAAATGGAAGGATTTCTAGGTACTATATATGAAACCATATCAACTATTAAATTGCGTTTTTCAACCAAACCTGGAGGTTCAGTCAGTTCAGGTCAATTAGTAGAAATTATAGGAGATAATAAATCAAAAACACATTATTTAGGTAGAGTTACTGGAATTGAGAGGAAAAATTATTTAATTGATCAAGATGGTGCTGTTCAACTTTCTACTTTATATGAAGATAATGAAAAACTAAATTCTGAAGATATTGGAATAAAAGGAGACTTCCAAGATTATGTAATTTGTGAAGTTGAAATAATTGGAAATAGAAAATCTAATGGAACTATATTCAATAGGCCTAGAAAACCATTTAAAATAGGAACTAAGGTTTATAAAGCTAGTTCTGATTTTTTGAATGATCAGTTAAAACCTTGGGGAAATTCTATTGAAATAGGGAAATTTAGAGATAATAAAAAAGTTCCAATACATATTGATTTGAACGAGCTAATTTCAAAGCATTTCTCAGTATTAGCAATGACAGGTAGCGGAAAATCATGGACAGTGAGCGTAATTATTGAAGCAATTGCTAATAATTTTGATATTCCCATTCTAATTTTCGACCCTCATGGTGAATATAGCTCATTAAAAATCCCATCTAATAAAAATATAAACCAAAATACTATTAGTGATAAAGTAAAGGTTTATATGCCTTCAGATATTACTTCCAAAGAGCGATCCGATGATATGTTTAAAGAAAAGTTCGGAATTGACAGAGAAAGCGAACTTCTACATGTAAATATTACTGAACTGGAAACATATCAAATAATTCACTTATTAAGAAGTTTATATGATCTTTCTGAAGCTCAAAGCCGTATACTGCAAGCAGGTTGGACAGATATTATTGAAGATCCAGAACTTAGGAATACAATAAATATTGAGAAAATAATTAAAAAACTTGGAGATATTGGTTCAGACGTTGTACAAGGGCCTTCTGCAAAGAACATACTAAGTACTAAATTAAGAATTCTTTTTAATTCAATGCCATTTATTAGAAAATCAACTTCAGACACACCGTTAGAATTAAATAATTTAGTAAAAAAAGGTCAAATATCTGTTATTGACATGTCTGGTATAGAAGTAATTCATCAACAAGCTTTAATGGCCATATTATCATCAAAAATATTAAAGTCACGGATGGAAGGAAGAATACCTCCTCTATTAATGATATTAGAAGAAGCTCATCGATACATACCCTCTGGAGCAGTTAGCACAGCTTCTAAACCTACGATTAAAAGAGTTGCTCAAGAAGGAAGGAAATTTTTAATGGGAATGGGAATAGTTAGCCAAAGACCAAGCAGATTAGATGACGATGTATTATCTCAATGCAATAACCAAGTTATAATGAGATTAACTAATCCTAATGATCAAAATTATGTTAAAAAAGTATCTGAATGGGTTGCTGACAGAGATTTGGAAGAAATTCGATCTATGGTTCCAGGTGAGGCATTTATATTTGGAAGTGCTGTGCCGCTTTCTTTACCTATCAAAGTTACCAAAGACCGACTAACTAAACATGGCGGTTATACTCCAGACATCATCGACGAAATAGAGAAATATTAGTTGATTATTCTATTAAACCCCCATATCTAAGAATTTCTTTTTTATCTTTTCCTACAATTTTTTTAGATTTATTATAACAAAGATTCAATGTTTCTTCAAGATTAGGCAATTGATCATCCCATATTTCTTCTAATAAACTGAAACCATATGATTCCCCAATATTTAAAAGAACATAACAAGAAATAAAAATATCATCAACATAACCATAAGGACCATAAATTTGCTCTGGAATTACATCGTAAGGTGCTACGAAATAGGCAATAGCAGAATTAACCATCATTCTATCATCAGAAGATAAAAATTCTTCGTTTAACAGCTTAGTTAATAAATTGAACAAATCAGGTCCAAAATCTATGAATTTATCATATTCTCCTTCAAATGAATCTAAATTTTCTTTTAGTAACTCATAAAAATCTTTGAACACATATGCCATGATAAAACCTCTAAGGTACTGTTGGTCTATATTTAGATGGAGCGGGATTAGGACAATAAGTTTTAAAGTCACAAACCGTACAATTTCTTTCTATAGGATTATATCTCCAAGATGAATTTATACCCCTATTATTTGATTCCATATAAACACACATTTCAATTTCCCCAACTACTTCATCAAATTTATTTAATGATTCTTTAATTCTATCTTCAGTAATGGGTATGATCCTTATAGATCTTTTTTCTTTAAATTGTCCGGACAGTTCAGGAATGGATTCACTTTTTTTCCAATTTTTAATAGCTTTTAAGTCAAAACCTCTAGGTTCAACATCTGTTTTTTCATTTAAAACGTCTTCTTTCAGTTCAATGAAATTTTCTAATGAAGGAATTAACTCATTTATGTAAAATATGATCCCAGCAGTGATTTTTTTAGCATTAGGTTGTTTAGATCTTAACCAAGCATAAGTTAAAATTTGCCATTCATGATGTAAACATGAATCTGAATCACTAGCTGGTCTTGACATCCCTTTGTAATCAATAATGATTTCATATTCGGGGGTATTTAATGTATCTAAAATTTTTAATACATCCTCATTCTGATTAATGTGACTTAAAATTAAATTTCCTGGAGGTATTTTATTGATGTTTACTGAACTAATAACATCTGCTACTCCCTTAATACCATAATAAGGAGATCTAGAAATCTTTTCTAAGTGATTAGGAATGTTTCTAGTCCCTTTCAATTTTATTTCAGCTTCATCAATTAATGGGAAAAGATGAGGCCCCCAAGTATTGATAGATGCCTCAACCCTCTTACTTGCAATTAATTTATGAGGATGTTTATTATTACTACATAGGCCTTGACTTTCTACTGTTTCATCATGGGGACAAAAAAGGTTCAATGGAGGTGATAATCCTTTGCCTAACAATCTTCGATAAATTTCAATTTCAATTTCTCTAATGTTATCATTCCAGTCCCATGGAAAAGATTTTTTTCCATTATCCCTCCAAACTAAATAAGCTTCCTCTAAAACACTGTGAATAAATTCCCCAAACCATAATTGAACTGGTTTAGATGGAGGTAAGGAACCTTTATTATGATACCTATACTTCAATCCACATGAGAGATATGTTAGCAAATCTCCCGTCAAACTATACTCCGGTATTACAAAAGGTTTAGATCTTTTTGAAAGGTACATAATATCACATCATAAATGAGTTAAATTTTCCAACCCTTTATCCCATATCCATTCTTTATTTCTGTTCCAACCAGTAGCAACGTTAGGAATAACTCTTTCACCAGATTTTACAGAATATCCATCTTTAACTGAATTTAATCCAATCAATAGTAAAACATCTTGAGCTCTACTAAATCCAACAAAATATTGTCTGACCAAATCATCAAATGCCCGGTCTAAGGCTGATCTGGATGGGGAACCTAATTCTGAATATTGTCTAAGCGAATCCTCCAAACTACAAGTATGGCCACCATTTGTCGGAAATCGTTTAAGTGAACTTGAATTTAAATTTTTAAAGTCAGAGCCTACATCTACGATAACTAAAGGAAATTCCAGACCTTTAGATTGGTGTATTGACATCACATTTATTCTGTCGGAAGGTAAAGTTTCAAGAAGATCCTCATTTACTTTTATTGCGCCTGTAGCAATAGGAATAAAAATATTTCTATAAGTTTCCTTAATAGATGCAGCTGTTAATTCTGTATTTGAATCATCATAAACAATTTCCGAACTAAAATTACCAAAAAGACTAGCTTGGTTCACTGTTCTAGTGATTGCTTCAAGATAGACTAATCCTTCAATGTCGCTCTGCATACTAGGGATCCAAGTAATTAACTTATAGATCATGTTCATGATAGAAACCCGTTTAGGCCATTTCCTTTTACCTAAAGGAACTTTATTTTGCCAATGATTTATAAAATTCCTTAAATCATTAGACCCAGATTGTTCAAATTCTTTGATAAAATTATTTCCTTCAGTTCTCCACTCTTGAAATGTATCCAATGTGCCATTAGGTAATTTAATAGATTCTTGAACATCTGATAAGGGATCTATTGCACTTAAAATAAGGCCACATAATTGTTTTACTTCAAAAACACTTTCCAAGTTTTGTCCTCTAGGATTAAAAACTTTTAATGAATGATCATATGTTTCCAACCTATTTTTTAAAAGTAAAGGGAGTCTTGGATTATTTTTATAGTCTAATTCCTTTGGAGAACTGCAAAGATAAGCAATGTCTGAAGGTGAACCTCCATCCGGATTTAATTTTAATATTTCTCCTCCCGGAATTTGATAGCCATCACCTACAGCTATTTCATGAATAAAATTAGCTAAATCTTCTGCTAATTTATCTTTATCATCCCTGAATAATCCTAAAATGGGATAATCTGTATAAGAATCCATTCTGGCTTCTTTTATTAGCGGTTTTTCATCAACCCTTGTTTTAAAATAATTTTTGTCAATTAATATAAATTCATTACAAAAATTTACAATATTACTGGTAGAACGATAGTTGGGAGATAAAAATATTTTTTCAGGAATTATTCCTAACTGACTTCCGATACGATGTTCAAAGTTTTGGAATAAAGTAACAGTAGCACCTCTAAATCGATATAATGACTGATCATCATCACCTACTACAGTTACACTCCCCCCATTATTAACACAAGCTTTTGCAATTTGGAAGTAGATTTTTTCTTGAAGTAAGTTCGTATCTTGATATTCATCTACTAATAAAAACTTAACTTCTGATAAAAATCTTTCAAGTTTATTATTTTCGAGTTTTTTCAGTAATTCATCTTCTAACGACGCAAAATCAAAAAGATATCTTTCCTTAAGCGTTAATAAATAATCTTTTATTGCTTCACATACTAAATCAATTCCATCAATTTTACAGTCATTTAATTGTTGAAAATCTATTTGATCATGATATAATCTCTCTTTAATCTCTAATAATGTTTCATTCATGGAAGGAACATTTAAACCCCATTTACTATTTTGTATAACTGATATGGCGTCTTTAATTTCTTTTTTCTGGAATCGACCTTCATTAAAAAGTCCCATTTTCAGCATCAATGCATTGGAAACAAAGTCCTCAATAACTGCAGGACTAGGTGTACCTGGCTCTCTATTTTCGTTAACTATCTCCTCAGTTAAACTGTCAATTGTGCCTGTTTTAATTCGATTAATGTCTAAATCTTCAATTTGATTTTTTAGATTTATATTATTTGATAAGGATCTTTTTAAGATATCACCCCAACCTAAAATTCTTGATCTGAGTTCAGAAGCTGCTTTTTTAGTGAAAGTTGTGATTAATATTTCAGAAGGATCTACATCATCGACAAAAATTAGTTTTAAAACTTTTAAAACCATTACAGTAGTTTTACCACTCCCCGGGCCAGCTACTATAAAAAAAGAAATTTCAGGACGAGATTTAATAGCTAATTTCTGTTCTATATTATTCTGGATATCTCTACCAATTTCATTGATAACTATATTTTCAAATTCATCGTAGCTAATCATCTCTATTCTTCCTAAATTGTTCAATAATATCTATAAGAAATATAAATTAATTAAAGTTGTATATACCTGTCTCTTATACACATCTGACGCTGCCGACGATCTTACGCGT